>NZ_JAXHDF010000015.1:0-87154 GCF_037071985.1 Pseudogracilibacillus sp. SE30717A
TAATAATAGACATATTGCGCATAAGCACAATATGCCTATTCATTACTTGTTGATAATTAACCTTTTCCTGTGCTTGAATTACGCAATAGGTTCTAACAGTCTTCAATAGGAAATATTAAAGTGAAGGTGTTTCTCCCATCTTTAGACTGAACTTCAATTTCCCCATCATAATTTGCGATTAATTCCTTCACTATAGCAAGTCCTAATCCCGCACCTCCAGTTTTTCTATTTCGTGACAGGTCGACTCGATAAAATCGGTCAAAGAGATACTGTTGAGCCTCTTTTTCTATTGCTTGACCCGGATTAGACACTGAAACGCGATAAGATAGCTTCTTTTTCTCTCCGTGAATGCATATAGGTCCTTCTCCTTCAAAATATCTTATTGCATTATCGATCAGATTATTTAATATTTGAAACATATTTTCAGGATGAATGGACACGGCTGCTTCTTCTACATCTATAAGTATTTTTATATTTTCTTGCTTTATTTTCCAATCAAATGCCTTTACAGATTCTTCTATTACTGTTTTCAATTGAATATTTTCTTTTAACCGGGACTTCGATGTTGCATTGTTCCCATCATTTAAAAGTCTCATTTGCTCTATGAGTACTGTTAATTGCTTGGCTTGACCATGAAGTGCTTCAAACAATTCCCGGCTCGGTGTTACATCTCCAAATGTCAATGCATGAAGATAACCTGTTAAATTAGAAATCGGGGTTCTTAATTCATGAGATATATCTGCAATTAGTTTTGTGCGGTATTGTTCATTTTGTTTTAATTGATTGGTCAGTTCATTATAATTAACGATCAATTGACCAATTTCATCTTTATATATTTCGGGGAGCGGTTTAGGATACGTTCCCCGTTTCAGAGTTTTCGTTGATTCAATCAAATTCTTAATAGGTTTAAACAGTCTTTTAGTAAAGTAAAAGTGAACAACACTACTTATAAGTACAGCAATGGCCGCATAAAGTAACACATATTTGAACAATGTCTTATTGAAATATTGTTGGCCTGAAAGAGAAGTATCATACATACCATTGACCAAAAAACATGCTGTATGATAAATCGACCACCCACTTACTAAGATTGCTCCAACAATAATAAAAATATTTAATAGTGTTAATTTCCATAAAAAACTTTTAGGTACGATAATAGATTGTAAAATTTTACTCATGAACAAATTTATACCCCATTCCTCTTATTGTCATAATTCGTTTAGGATTAGAGGGAACTTCTTCAATCTTTTCACGTAATTTTTTAATATGGGCATCAACGGTTCGATCTAATATATCCTTTTCATTATAAGGGTACAGTTCATTTACCAGTTGTTCACGGGTGAATACGGTATAAGGATTGGACATAAACAAATATAATAATTCAAACTCATGTTTCGTTAAATGAATCGATTTATCATAAAGTAGAACCTCTCTTTTTCTGACCATAATACATAATCCATCGTAAGTGATCTTTTGGCAAAACCTACCTGTTCGTCGCAATACTGCTTCTACATTGGCAATCAGTTCGTCCGGATTAAACGGTTTAGTAAGATAAATATCTGCCCCCATACGCAATCCGCTGATTTTATCCCCTATTTGAGATTTAGCAGACAACATAATAATCGACACTTCTTTATTATTCAGTTCTTCCCTTAACCATTGACAGAATTCTTCTCCACTGACTTTTGGTAGCATGAGATCTAAAATAATCATACAAGGATGGTGCTTTAGAAAAAGTTGCTTTGCCATTTCTCCATCCCTTGCTTCTATGACAACATATTTGTTTTTTTCTAAATAAATACGAATTAATTTTCGTATCATTTCATCATCTTCCACAACCAGAACTGTTTCTTCCAATTTAGACACCTACTTAGTCCATTTTATCAAACTCTTGAACCATCAAATCATAATTTAAAGGACCGATCGCAATATTATGTATTTTCCCCTCTGAATTAATTAAGTAAGAAGTTGGTAATGCCTGTGCTTTATATATATTACTTACCACTGTATCGGTATCTGATAAAACTGTAAAGGTAATCCCATATTCATCCAAAAATGTATTTATATTTTTTAAACTATTTTCTGTTTCGGTTAAATTTACCGCTAACACGACACCGTCTTCATATGTTTCATGAAACTTTTGCATATCAGGCATTTCCGCACGACAAGGAGGACACCAGGTTGCCCAAAAATTCAATAATATTTTTTTTCCGTAGAAATCTGACAATTTAACTGTTTCTCCATCCATTGTCTCTAACTCAAAAGCAGGTGCTATATTTCCTTTTTCAAGACCAGTCTGCGGCCTTGATTCAGTGGTTTCACTTTCTACTTCTTTTGTTTCTTCATTAATATCATCATTTATCTCTACAATTTCCGCCTGTTTTTCACCATTTTTTATCGTAAAGTCATAAATTGCCCAACCAAATAATCCGATAATAACTGTGATAATTATCCACTTTTTCATTTTTACTCTCTCCCTCTTAACCAAGTTTTGATAACCAAGTACCTTCTACCAAATCTAATAAAAACTCTGTAACACGAGATAGTTGACCGGAAAACAATACAATCCCCATACCAATCATCAGGATACCGCCAACTTTCATAATTACATTGCTTTTTCTTACAATCCACTTTGTCGACCCAAGGAAAAAGGTTAATAATAAAAAAGGAATTGCAAAGCCGATTACATACATGATTGTATAGAAAATACCTTGACTCGGATTACTTGCTGCTAAAAGTAAAATGGATCCAAATATTGGTCCTATACATGGTGTCCACCCGGCAGCGAAGCCTGTTCCCACAAAAAACGTACCAAGATAACTAACATTTGATTTCTTGTATTGCATTCTTTTTTCTTTCATTAAAAAAGTAATATTTAACCATCCAGCTACAAAGAGGCCCATCACAATAATAAAGATCCCGGCTATCCGCTGAATCAATAATCCCGCGTCTCCAAACAACAATTTTTGAATAAATTGACCTAAGAATGATGCTCCAATCCCTAAGCTTATAAATACAAGCGAAACACCTAATAAAAAAAAGAACGAGTGAGTCAATAATCTGCCGCGAATCTTAGTACTCCTCGTTCCCTGCAATTCCTTTACACTAATCCCTGTAATATAGGATAAATAAGCCGGGAAAATTGGCAAAACACAGGGAGATAAAAAGGACAATGCTCCTGCCCCTAAAGCTAATAAAACCCCTAGTAACATAAATGTTTCTGTTTCAATCCCACCCATATTTTAAACCCCTTTCTTTTTATTGAATGCACATGTATGAAACTGACTCAAATACAATTCATACTGAATCATATGAAAAATCATCCAATAATTTGTCCGTCATCAATTGAATTATAGCGATGAATTATGAAAGTTTGATGAAAGTGAACTGATGTTAAAGTCATATGAATGAATCAGACGCAACTCGCATGAAAACAGTCCATCTTGGATTGGGATTTTGAAATTAACTCCAGGAAGAGAAAGTAGGGGGTTTACATACAAATAAATTGTGAGGAACTTAGTTGTTTTTCAAATAATAAAAGGGCCAAGAAAATTCTTGACCCCTACTGATTTTTTACAAATACTATTACTAAACTTTCGTACCAATGAAATTGGTTCAAAAGCTTAGAAACTCTTAATTTTAACATGTCTATCATAACTCACTTAATTCTAAAGCCTTTTTAATAGTTTATAACATGAGTCAATTCCATAATCGATTACTAACCGAACAACAAGCAAAAGTATAATGTTATCGTTCGCTTTTACATCCTATAAAATTTTGGCTGGAACGGCAGGTGGTCGACTCCTGCAGGAGGAGTGGCCTAGATAAGACCCCGCAAGGCATTAGCCTGAGGAGGCTTATCAGCCGCCCGCGGTAAAGGAGACACAGAGAAAGCAAGTGCTAGTGTTGCTTGAACTGATGTCGCTCTTATGCCTGTGGTGAAAGCGACCACCTAGAGTGAAAGCCTTTTACTCAAGCAATATAGTTCGGTTTTGAAGCGCTATATTGATTTATGAAATTGATTCACATTAATAAATATGCTAATATCGTTCCAAGGGAACCACATATTAACGTGAAAGCGATATTATCAAAAGTAATTCGATATGGATTTTGTTCTGTATTAAACGATGTTATTGTAACTAATAACCCATACGTACTCACAGCAAAAGTAGATACAGAACTTATGATTAAGATAAGTGCTAAACTAATTGGTTCAATAATTTCCATAAGTGGTACCATTAGACCACTTAGAATTCCAATTGAAGCAATCGAATGCACCCCAAATAAACTCATCATCAAGATAAATAACTGAATAGCAATCATAAGTAATAATGGTGAATCAGAAAATTTCATAATAAACCCATGAATAAACGTAGATGCATCCGAATCTGTAATTGCACTACTAAATAAAGCCAATGAGACAAATAGGACGATAAAATTATGCATACCGTTTGTACTGTTTTTCCATGCATTCCATCCGACAACAGTAAATCTACGTAAACGTTTAATTGCAATTGCCCATAAAAATGTGAATGGAAGAATAAGCAAAGTGATTGTCATAATAAAATCGATCTTATCAAAATATCCTGCAACCACAATGATTACTAAAAATAGTACCAATGCACCGATAAGTCCACTAATTTTTTTGAAATCTTTTTTCGTGAATGTACGTGCCTTTCCGCCTTCACGATATGGGTATTTTTTATATCTAATTTTACCTATCAAGTTATCGATTATGAAAATCAAGACAACGACTAATAGTAACCAAGGTAACACTTGAATATATTTTACACCGGTAACGAAAACTCCTACAGCTACAAGGATTTCCAGTGGGCTCCATAATAGTGCCATTGTATAACTACGGACAGAAGCCATATTAATAAATTGATTTCTAAGCCGTTTAGGAACGGTTTTTAAATTCGATTTAATAATACTTTGTGAAATGGTAATCGCAGGTAGATTTAAAAAGGTTGCTAAAGAAAAAGTTGCCAAAGAGCTACGATTATATAATGTACCCAATTCTTTTGTATTCACTTTCATTATCTTACTTAACAAAGAATCATAGCGACCACTTCGAACCACACTATTCATCCAAGGCAACATCATAAAAAGAGTTAATAATGGGAAATTATTTTTCAATACATAAATCGTATCTGCAAATGAAACCGATGTCGTTAAATAAAAAAACGTACCGATCGATACAAATACGATACCCAAAACTTTGAAAACTACTGTAGCTTTCACAAATGCAAAAAGGAACATAATAATTGCACAAATAGATAAGAGTAAATTAATAAATGGTAATTCTAAAAAGACATTCACTAAATTAATAATTAAAACTGCTGCATAAAATATATAAATATGTTTATAAATCGATGAACTCTTCATGATTCACTCCTCGAGAAATATATTTTGCCGATTACAATGTGTGAACCACTTCCTGTAATATGTATTTATTCAACAGCCTTGTACTCGCATACAATGCATTTTAACAAATTTTACCGATCGCTTCACATAATTTGTTTTGAAGCATAAAAAGCGTGAACTCCTTAAAAGTTAAAAGTCCTTTTAAGAAGTTCACTAAAATTATTATTTACCTATTAAGTCCGGTAAGAATAAAGAAATTTGCGGCACGTAAGCAACGAGTAGTAGGACCAATATCATTGCGCCATAAAAAGGCAACATTCCCTTAGCCGCTTTCTCTATCGGTATTTTTCCTATTGCTGCCCCGACAAATAGTACTGAACCAACCGGTGGTGTAGCAAGACCGATTCCTAAACATAAAATGAGCAATACACCAAAATGAACTGGATCCATTCCAATGCTCGTGGCAACCGGTAATAAAATTGGTGTTGTAATTAAAATTAACGGGGCCATATCCATTACCATACCGAGCAAGAGTAAAATAATTACCATCATCAAAATTATGATATATGGATTAGATGAAATATTTATCAGCGTATCGGAAACCATGGCAGGTACTTTTAGTAAAGCTAATAGCCAACCGAATGCAGAAGATGCTGCGATTAAGAATAACACCATCGCTAAAGTCTTAAAGGAGCGGTGTAAAATAACACCCATTCGTGAGATCGGAATATCACGATATACAAAAAACGTAATAATAAATGCATATAATGTACCGATTGCAGCCGATTCAGTAGCTGTAAAAATTCCGGAAAGTATTCCGCCCATAATAATAACAATCGTAAATAGTCCGAGCAGACCTTCTCTTAAAATTTTTGGTATTTCCTCTTTTTTAATCGGATCACCTTTTGGATAATTCTTTTTCACTGCAATCGCATATGTTAAAATCATGATGATTAAGCCAAGTAATAAACCTGGTCCTAAACCACCCATGAAGAGAGCTCCTACTGAAACCCCACCTGCTGCAGTCGAATAAATAATCATATTATGGCTCGGTGGAATCATTACCCCTTGAATAGAACTGGAAATGGTTACGGAAACAGAATAATCAGCATCGTATTTTTGCTTTTTCATCATTGGAATTAAAACAGATCCTAAAGATGACGTATCAGCTAAAGCTGAACCTGAAATCCCACCAAAAAATGTACTTGCTAATACGTTAACCATCGCCAAGCCACCACGTATTTTTCCAATAATGACATTAGCAAAATTAATTAAACGATTTGAAATTCCACCTTCATTCATTATCTCTCCCGCTATAATGAAAAATGGGATTGCTAAAAGTGAAAATGAATTCACTCCACCAACCATTCGCTGAACAAGTGCGGAAATATCAATACCCATATATAGGCCTGTTAGCACTGAAGAAATGATTAACGTTAACGCAATCGGCACCCTGAAAATTAATAACAGTATAAAGCTACCAAGTAAAATTAATATTTCCACTGTTTAGTGTCCCTCCGTATCCTCAAGACTTGCATGCAGTCCTTTTTCAAAAAATAAATTTATAGCATAGATAAATAGAAAAAATCCAGAAACAGGTATTGCTGCGTAAAGGACACTTGAAGGTAACCCTGTACCTGGCATTGTTGAGCTGCCCATTAACATAGTAAACCGTAATCCGTAATAAAGCATTGCGATACTAAGACCTAAAATTAGTATTTTTGAAAACACATCAAACACAGTCTGTAATTTTTCCGATAGTCGATCAATAACAAGTCCTAATGCAATATGAAGTCTTTCTCTAAAACCATAAGCGATTCCTAGAAATGCAACCCAGACAAACAATAGCTTGGACACTTCTTCTGACCATGAGGGAGTATAGTTAAATATCTGCCTTGAAAAAACTTGAACTATAATAATAACTACCATAGCTCCAAGCATCGTAAGTGCAGTTACAAGCAGTATCTTGTTTAGAAAATCATTAATTGACTTAAGAGCATTCATGTTTACCCCTCTTTCTTCATATAAAATGGAGGCTTCACCAAAACTAGTCTGGTGAAAGCCTTCCTCAAAATTACAAGTCAAAAAGCCCTCGATTATTCAGTTAACTTTTCAATCCACTCTTTATAGTCTTCGCCAAACTTATCATAAACCGGTTGGACTGCCTCTCTCCATGCTTCAATATCTTCTGCTTCGCTGAATTCACTACCAGCTTCCAGAACTTTTTCTTCTGATTCTTTCGTTAAATCAGCCCATGCTTGACGCTGAACTTCAACTGATTCTAAAGCAGCTTCTTTAAATAATTCTTTATCTTCATCGCTTAATTTATCCCAAACACTTTGGGACATAATTACAACTTCAGGAGTTCCAGTATAACCAGTAGATGTTAAATGCTGTGCAACTTCATAATGGTTAGACGTATAGTAACTTGGCATATTGTTTTCTGCCCCATCAATAACTCCAGTTTGAATTGCTGAATAAACTTCACCATATTCCATTGGTGTTGCTGATGCACCTAATGCCTCAACAACTGCAATTGCTAATTCAGATTGTTGGACACGGATTTTTAATCCTTTCATATCTTCCGGTTTTGTCACGGGACGAACGGAATTATAGAAATAGCGTTCACCTGAATCATAATATGCAAGTCCAACAATATTGCTTCCGTCTAAAGTATCTAATAACTCTCTTCCTACTTCACCGTTTAACTTTTCCCATTTTTTCTCTTCGTCATCGAATAAGAATGGCATGGATAATACACCGATCTCATCAGAAAACTGTGTCATTGGTGATACATTTACTCGAGCTAAATCGATTGATCCAAGCTGTACTTGTTCAATAACACTTTTTTCATCACCAAGTTGTCCACCAGCATAAACATCAATTTTATATCTTCCATCTGTTTTCTCTTCTACTAGTCGTGCAAACTCAAGATCTCCAACTGTTGTCGGATAATCATCCGGCTGGTTTTCAGCTAATCTTAATGTAATTGTTTCACCGCTTGATTCCTCTCCGTCTTTAGCCGTTTCCCCGCTATCCTTTCCCCCACCACAGGCAAAAAGAACCATGGCAAGTGCCATAACCATGAATAATGTAAGTAATTTTCTCATTCTGATTCTCCTACTTTCTATAATTATGTCTTTATTCTTCTAATATTTTTCCTAAACTCTTACCAGCTATACCAATAAATAACGAAAATAAATACCTGTAAGCCCTTACTATAAAGTTACAATATTGTTTCTTTCAGTCGATGACTTACGAATGATTAACTCAGGATCGTAACGGATAATTCTATCGCCTTGAATAGGTTGTTTATTAATTTTAGCTAAAAGAATCTCAGCTGCTTTCTTTCCCATTTCAAAGGTAGGTTGCTTCAATGTTGTAAGTGACGGTTTAAAAAATGATGCGTACGCAACTTCATCAATAGTTACAATGCCTAGATCCTTCCCAACCTTCATGTCATTCTCCTTTAAATAAGTCAAAATCTCTACAAGTGTTAAGTCATTACCTGAAAAAATAGCGTCAGGGGGAGTATCTAATCGAAATAATTCATCTAATTCCCGGTACATCTTCGGAAAAGGTGCACTGCGAATTAGTTCTTCTCTGATGGGTAGCGAATGATTTTGAAGTGTCTTTTTATACCCCTTTACTCTCTCTGCTCTAGGGGCAACACCTTTAACCGGCGGTGTTAAAATCGCTATATGCTCATAGCCATTTTCAATTAAGTGAGCGATAGCAAGCTCTGAAGCCAATTCATTATCTAAAATAATTGACTCGGTATTCACTAGTTCGATAATTCTATCCATAAAAACGAGCGGATAATCTTGCTGTAATAACTCATTATATTTATCCGTATTTTCTTCCATCGGTATCACAATTAACCCATCCACTTGTTTTGAAAGAAGTGTTTGGATATAATATAGTTCTTTCTCCGGTTCATTGTCTGCATTACAAATAATCGTCGAAATTCCTTGTGCATGACAGATGTTCTCAATCGATCTGATTACTTGTGTAGAAAATGAATGAAGAATATTCGCCACAATGACACCAATTGTTGAAGATGTTTTCGTTTTTAAACTTCGTGCAATCACATTCGGCTGATAATTTAACTCCTTAATTACCTCTGCAATTCGCTTTTTTGTCTCATTCCCCATATAATCATATCGGCCATTCAAGTATTGCGAAACTGTACTTTTTGAAACTCTGGCTTTTGTTGCAACTTGATGAATTGTAACCCTTTTCTTCAATAGCAATCACCTACTAAAAAATAAGCCAATTCTAAACCGATCTACTAAACCGGTTTACTAAATCGGTTCAGTTAAATAATACTACATCCCTTTCTAAAAAACAATAGAAAAATATGTCTTATTTAAAACTTTTTAAAAATGAAAACGTTATTAAGTTATACTAATATTTAATAGTATGTATTAATTAGTGATTATGCTATTTTTCACCAATTGCTTTTGTTAATATTTACAATCGAAATTATTAATAAAATACAAACGTTGTTAAAAGTCACTATTGAACTCTCCAAAAGAGAAATCTATGACGCTATATGTAATTTGTTATACAAAAAGCGACCCATCTCTAAAAAAAGACGAATCGCTAATACACTGTTTTTTCGTTGGGGAAGTCTTCTACTCCCCTTTTTCCTTTATTCCTTTATATCGTTTAATTAAAAATATTTGTCTGTATCTCTTTCAGGATTATTAATAGAATGATTTGTCGAATCGTTTCCTCCAGCCGGGTTACGCGGGGCTTTTGACTTATCTACATTCGTTTGATCAATCGTTCGATCTAATTTTGTCAAATA
This sequence comes from Pseudogracilibacillus sp. SE30717A, assembly GCF_037071985.1. NCBI lineage: Bacteria > Bacillati > Bacillota > Bacilli > Caryophanales > Bacillaceae > Pseudogracilibacillus > Pseudogracilibacillus sp. SE30717A. The sequence goes on from NZ_JAXHDF010000015.1 coordinate 10,181, forward strand.
ATTACTTGCAAATTCTTTTCCTCCAAGACCAAATGATAAGCCAAACGCTAATGCTAACCCACCAAGTATGAGAATAAACGCTGAATTAACAATTGTTGCAGCAACTCCAAGCTGATCGAGTGCCATAAAAATAGCAAGTGCAATTATCGAGTACTTTGCAACTGATGCTAAAATTTTAAAACTTGGTCCAGTTAAAATATTAGATAATACGTTAGAAACGATGTTCGCCACAATAAGTCCTAGACCAAGTATTATTACTGCCGCCAACACCATTGGTAAATAGGCTGTAATTGCTGTTAGCATAGATACAAGGAAACCAAGTTTTATTAATCTTAAGGCTTCAATCGTAAGGAAAAATACTACTAGTACTTGAGCAATGTATCCAACAAGATCCGACAATGCCATACTTCCAGTACCAGGTCTCCAATTTCCAATTTCCATATTACGTGTAATAGAATCAAACCCGACTCTTTTTAGTAAACTAGATACGATTTGTCGGATCCATTTCCCAAGCCATATACCAAACAGAATCAGGATCACTGCGACTATAATATTTGGAATCATTAACATGATGTCATTTAACATTGAGATTGCCGGAGCAGTGACAGCATGTAGCTGCAGTTGATCAAGCGCTGATATAACGATTGGAATCATTATCAGCACAAATACAATGGTACCGATAATAGAAGATATCGACCTATCATCGAGCATTTTCTCGAAACCTAGTCGCCCAGCCAGTCTTTCTGTGCCAACTGTTTTTAAAAGCCCTGTTACTAAATCTCGAATTATTTTAGCGACAACCCAACCAATAAAGAGAATGAGTGCTGCAGCCAATGCCTTAGGAATGAACGCTAAAATACTGTTTATCATCCCTCCGAATGGTTCAGCCACTCCACCTATATTTAATGCCGACAAAACACCAGGGATAAATAGTAACATAATAAGATAAAACACAATATTTCCAGCAGTTTGAGTAAGTTTTTTAACTTCTGTTTCACTTTCTGCAACATTTATTCTTTCCATCGCTCTGCTAATACGAGGATTTTGTCCAACTTTTTCAACAGCTAGTCGTAACACACTAGCAATTACAAAAGCCAATAACAGAATAAGCGCAGCTTTCAAAATAGCAGGAATAAAATCAAGAATGGTTCCAAACATCGCCATGAATGGAGAAGCTACACCACCAAGATTTAATAAGTGGAAAAAGATCATAAACACAAATACAAGTAAAATATAGTAAACAATTTTTCCAATTATTTCATTGGTATCCACCTGCTTTTTTCCGCTTCTGTTCTCAGATGGTTTTTCATTTAAATGCCGTCTTCTTAATAATTTGTTGTCCCAGTTAGTTTTTCTTAATAATTTTTCTACTGCTTTTCCAATAGACTTTGCTATAATCCATCCTAGCAGTAATACAAGTAAAGCTAATAAAAAATTAGGTGTTTTGGCTAAATAAAATGATGCCCAATCAGTAAATTCATATCTCATATATACAATTCCTCCTTAACCTAGTTACTTGGTTTTTACCCTGATCAGAAATTAAGTAAACAAATAAGTCGAAAAATGTATTTTATTATGAGATTTTTTAACCGATTGGATAGTTAAGAAATGAAGCTAAAATATATTTATCTAGTATCGAAATGGAGATACTTTTTTATATGTTACAACTCTCCATACCCATTCTAAGGGTCCATAGCGGAAATATTTAATCCATATATTGCTAATAATTAATTGAATGAAAAAGATTGCAAATGAAATAAACAACCCCATAAACGGGTTTACTTTTCCATACAAACCTAATCCATAATTATAAAATATAGTCGTTGCTATAATCGATTGAAGTACATAATTAGTAAATGCATTTCTGCCGACGGCTGCAAACGGAACAAGTATTTTTTGTGCCCAAGAAAATTTTATTATAAAGACGATACTGATAACATAAAACATCATTAAAAAAGGTGCTCCTATAAGCAGGAATACATCATTATCGAATATTCCAAATAAAATATTGGTTGGAAGACCAATTAGTAAACTGATTGCCCATAATCTTTTAAGGGATGCATTAAATTTTTTCGGATGATGCAGAAGTTTTCTTTTCGCAAAATATGCTCCTAAAAGAAACATACTGAAATAAGGTATAGTAGAAAACAAGTATAGGATTGGATTTAACGTTAACATACCATTCATTGACATATAGTACATCCTGTCATGGATTCTTTGTTTCGAAATTTCTAGAAATGACCCTTCACTATATGTCTGTATAGCCTGGTCAGCATTTTGTTTACTTTCCAGTTTCATCTCTGCCTGCCATTCTGCCATTTCTCCCGATTCTTCTGTAGGAACAGCAGTCGCTAAAACTAGCGGAATCGCAAATAAAAAATAAAGTGAAATAGCCCATATAAGAATTGTTTTGGGACGACGTTTTATAAAAAATAATAAAACCAATCCTAGCAATGCATAATCAGTTAAAATATCTCCATCCCAAATAAAAAACGCATGAATTGTACCAAAGAAAAGTAAAGCTATTAATCTTCTAAAAATAATAGGCCCAAACTTTTGATCTTTTTCTTTAGCACGCTCCCACATAATTACCATCCCGAAACCGAATAAAAAAGAAAACATCGTAATAAATTTCATTTGCACAAATATGTTTAATATATTAACTGTGATATTATCGATCATACTCCAATTTTGTGTAAAGAAATTATCCGGTCCAATCATATGTAAGTATAAATCCGGGTAACTAAAATGAGCCATATTCACTAATAAAATCCCAAATATCGCTATACCCCTGATCACATCAATATGAAAAAGTCTGTCTTTCTCTTGAATTGTATCTAATTCTCTCATTAACCATCAGTCCAATCCGCTTTTATGGAAATTATAACCATCCAGCACTCTTACAACTATCGAATATCCTTTCATCAATCTTACAAGAACCTTACAATCATATTCTTAATGTTTTTAAGACTAATAATACGGGAAAATCCATAAATCTAAGACATGGACACTCCACATGTTTCCTTTTTCCTCACCCTCTTTGTAGAGCCAAAAATGGCACCGGCTGTACTTCCAAATGTCATTCCTAAAGGTATGATACTGTCGATTAAAACTTTAGCATCTCTTGATTTATTCATCCCTATTGTTCCTTTCTATGTTAGTTATTAGATAAGAAAACTGATATACTTTCAAATGCTGTCAAACCTTTTCCACATACATTCTCAGGAATATTCACTAGTATGGAGAAGTAACGAAAGTTATTTAGGCTCTATCTCTACTCATCCTTTAAGTCGCTCATATCATTTGTCTACCCACCATACCAGTTTCATTATTCACTTGCACTTTTATTACAAATATTTTTGTATTTAAAATAATAATAAACTTTTAGTGAAAAACTCAAAATCTATAATAATAACGTTACGGAGACAATTTTTCTAAAGGAATATGACTGTCATAGTATCTAGCAATCTTTAAGCTATCTGCCGTCTTTACGACAGTCATTTGTCCATTCATATCAACCTCGTCAACTGTAATTCCTTTCATATCTTTAAATTCAATCGTAAACCGATGGTTAAAATTGATAGTGTCTTCTTCCGCCCCACCATACTTTTCTATTTCAATTTGTTTTACAGAAATAGTCTCGTTTTGCTTATTAGCTGCATCTTGCGGCATAATTAATACTCTCTCCGTCTCTAACTGTTCAAATTCGTCGCTTGTTAAATATTTCGTATATTTCTTCTAGACTTTCTGGATTAACTCAGGGCTATTTAAGGCGTTGCTAGGATCATCAATGGAATACAGATCTTGAATAAATGCTTCACCAAGTTCTTTCGCTGGCTGCTCATCAATCCCTGCATCTTCAGTTTTATGATTACAGGCAATGAAACTAATACTGATTATCAACGTGTAGCAAAATAAGATTAATTTCTTTTGCATAGATGAGCCCTCCTATCATACCCTTGTAAATATATGGTAGAAAATCAACCATTTCTTTTCCATACTTTCTATATATACAGCAAAAAGAACCCCTTAAACTTCATCTCTGAAGTAAGGGGAATAAATCGTGCCAGCATATCCAAACTTTCTCGAAACATCTGAATTTAACTATCAATCTTTCTTCTCACTCGGAAAAATTGTGTATGACCAATTAATGATTGTATCGATTAGATAGATTAACGACCAAATTTGTACAATATTCGTTATCAATTCATTTGTAAATGGTCGCGGTTCTATTAATTCATCCTTATACCAGTCTAAGTTTGTTAAAAAGTAATATAAAGAATGCTGTTCATTTCCGTAATATTGCCAAAATATTAAGATAGCAATTGCAAACACAATAGTATGTAGATAAAACCATAACCTAGTTCTTTTAGCGATCACTTTAGGATCTTTTAAGTGAGCCATTATTTGTCTCTCTTTGTCTGTTAAGAGATCGATTCCTTTCCACTTTCCAATTTTATCTTTTACGTAACGATCCATTTTCTTAAAATCACTAATTCCGAATGTTCCAGCATACACAATAAAAATAACGATTACGATCTGAAAAGTTGTAAATTCTCCTGTATGTTTATAAACAACGAAAGCAAGTAAAGCCTCTAATATAATTGCTGCAATGAATAATCCTAAAAAAGCATAACTTACTCGAATGTTTGTGAAAAGATAACGGACAACTACAAATAGAAATAAAAATAGTAAAGAACTTATTTCTAATGTAATGAAAATGGCCCAATGATTATCCAATAATAATTGCATGATTTTTCTACTCCTTTCTACGAATGTCTTAACTTTTCTAAATAGACGATAAGTATAAGCAACAAGGAGATGATTATTGAGATTAACAGCCCTCAAATAATTACCATTTCATAATCAGCTTACATTCCAGTGATCAAAAAGCAATATATCGTTAATCGAAGTCCATGTCACCCACAAATTTGGTCGTATACGGTTTTCTCCTACTTATAATAAAGAGTCAACACATTCTGGTTTAATGTCATAATATTTCTATTCTCAGTTTTCCATAAAAATATCCCAAGCTTTTTCAAAAAAATCAAGCATATCCTGTTCAATTGGATAAAAACCAACTTCCCGTGATTTTTCTGGAGATTTGCGAACTTCCCATACCTTATCCAAAAAACCTTCATTATCTCCAAATGTTTCAATTGTTTTTTCATGAATTCGGCGTATAATCCGTTGTATTTCCGGTGCATCAGAACCTTTATTCATATGTTGCTTTAACTGGCCGATCAAAGCAATCCACTCTAATGTATCAGGATCATTTCGATTCATATTAGGCAGGAGATCAAGCAATTCACTGTCGTGTGAATGAAAGTATTGCTCCTTGTACAATTTTCTCTTTTCAGTATCTTGTTTATATAACTGAATTAACTTATTTACATAGACTAAATCAATTTTCCCATCTATTGTTAAGCCATTCATCAATCCTTTTAACGTACTTTCTATTTCTAATATTTTTTCCTTTTCTTTCATTATATAATTTAACTGGTTTTCTAACCCTTGTGCCCAATCCCAGTTTTCATTAGATAACATGTCATCAATCTCTTTTAAATTAAAACCCAACGTTTTTAAAAATTGAATCTCCTGTAATTTTTTTAATTCTTTTTCCCCGTATAATCGATGGCCTCCTTCTGTTTTTCCAGCAGGAGGTAATAAATTAATTTCATCATAATAGCGCAACGTTCGAACAGAAATCCCAGTCTGCTTCGTTACCTCTTTTATAGAAATCATTACGTACACCACCTAAACAACTTGTTAACTAGATTATACAAGATTACGTTACGTCACTTTCAACTATTTTTTAAATCATGCATTATCCTAAACAAAGGATTATATTATCTTACATAAAACAATATTCCCACTTAACAATTATTCCCTTTATTATTTGCTTCCAAATAAAGTCGTTCATTTCCTTCTGCTAGTAATTCAGCAGTTTCCTGCCAGTTTGCCGTACTTAATTTGCTCATTTCTTCTTTCGTCAATTTTAATGTATATCCGTAAGGAACTATTTTCCCATGTATTCCGATTCGCGCTGCATTTTCGGCGAACTCACTAGTTACCTTTTCAAAACGACTTCCTTTTAATGCATTCTGAAAATATTCACGTGCTTCGTCACTTTTAAAAACGAGAATAAATTTATCCTGTAAAAAATTCGTTTGGTGGCGGATATAAAATTTTAATTCAGCCATCTGACAAACACCTCCGTACGTATTATAGCAAATACAAATATATAGTAGCAGAAATTTAAATTTTCATACCCAATTAAGCTTTTCTGATTTCAACTTTGTTTCTTTCCTTTCAATAGAATGGAATGTTTGACAGTGATATTTATTAAGCGTATACTGTAAAATGCTTTAATCATTAAAGTATTTACTCATTAAAGTAAATAAAGGAGTATATAAAAAATGTCATCTGATCAGCAGCATCTCATAAATGATTTTGAAAAATCTTTTTGGAATTTACGCCGAAAAATGAAATATATGTGGGAAGAAATTTATGAACAAAAGTTTCCTGGTTCTCAATCACATATCCTTTATATGCTCGGGAAAAATGGTCCAAAAAAAATGTCGGAATTAGCTAATTCGCTGTATTTAACCCCAGGGGCTGTTACTACTGCCTCGGATCACCTTATATCGAATGGCTATATTGCACGCACTCGAAATGAAAAAGATCGTAGAGTAGTTCATTTAGAATTAACCCAAAAAGGAAAATCAGCGCTTAAAGATTTACAGAATGAAGGGCGTAAAAGAATTGAATTAGTATTTAAAGATGTATCTGATTCAGAGTTAAAAATGATGAACGACATCTTTAATCAAGCTATTAAAAATATAGATAATATAGGAAGGTAATTTATCAATGATTCATTTATCAGAAAAGAAAAAATTAACAATAATGATTGCTATTATGGTCGCAATCTTTTTTTCAGCAATTAACCAGACAATCATCGGTGTCGCCATGCCTCGTATCATTGCAAAGCTAGGTGGAATGGATTATTACACTTGGGTCATAACTATATATTTACTTACAATGGCTGTTGCATCGATTCTTGTTGGAAAGCTGTCGGATATATATGGTCGAAAGCCATTTATATTGGCTGGTATTAGTTTATTTACGATCGGAGCATTCTTATCAGGTCTTTCAGGAAATATATTACAGTTAATCGCCTTCCGTGGGATAACGGGTTTTGGGGCAGGGATCATTATGTCCACTGCATTTACAGCGATTGGTGACCTATATCTTCCTAGGGAACGGGCACGTTGGACTGGATTGATGAGTGGTATATTTGGTATTTCTAGTGTGCTTGGGCCTTTGATGGGCGGATACATTGTCGATCATTTAGATTGGCATTGGGTGTTTTGGGTCTTTCTTCCACTTGGAATCGTAGCCTTAATTATGATTGCTGTTCTATTTCCAAAAGTAGAACGTAGAGAAGGAGAATCTATTGATTATATTGGTTCTGCTTTTTTGACAATTACCATTGTAGCGCTATTGCTTGCATTCAGTCTCGCAGGAGATGGTCCTGGAAAATATGCTTGGACATCTTGGGAAATACTTGGATTATTTGGCTTAACAACTCTTGGTCTCATTGCCTTCATTATTACAGAAACGAAAGTAAAATCACCAGTGCTACCTCTTGCACTATTCAAAAATGACATTGTGACATTATCGAATATCGCATTATTTTTAATGAGTGCAGGTATGATGGGAGTAATGATCTATGCTCCATTTTTTATTCAGGGAGTTAAAGGTATTTCGCCAAGTGGCTCTGGATATATGATGATGCCGATGTCGATTGTAATGGTATTTGGAACGGCATTTGCTGGTCAATATATGACTAAAACAGGAAAGTATAAAGGACTAGCTCTAATTGGGCTATCTATTTCTGCAATTGGAATTTTTCTGCTTTACTTTATTAATGTCGAGACACCCGTCTATTTAATGATTATCTTTTTAAGTATTATTGGTATTGGGCTTGGGCTTTGTATGCCTGTCTTTTCGTTAACTGTACAAAATGCCGTTCCTTTGAGAGAACTAGGAGTAGCATCTGCGTCTTCGCAACTATTCAGAAACTTAGGAAATACGATTGGAGTCGGGATACTTGGCTCTATTATGGGATCAAGAATGGCTATGAGAATGACTGAGATGTTTGCCGATGAGCAATCAACTAGTCAAGTTGAACTTCCACCTGCACAAGCGGAGCAGTTCGGGGAGCTGATGAATCCTGAAATACTGTTGGATCAACCAAAACTAGACCAACTTATACAACAAATTCCTGCAGAAATGGTACCATTTGCAAATAAAATGATCGATACGGTGAAAGATGTATTCAGTGATGCAATCACTACGACATTCCTTGCGGGGGCGATTATTATGGTTATTGGGATAGTAGTTGCATCATTGATCAGAGCAATCCCGCTTGTATCCGCAAATGATCCGGAGCATCAAGCTCAAAAGTCTGAACAATAGGAGTAACTTCTTATCCAGACCTAACAGAACTTGTTGTACGCGTTGAATTAATCTTTAATTTAAATAAAGCCTAGGCACCGATATATATAGCGGCTTCCTAGGCTTTAATATTCCATAGTATTAGAGTCAAAATTTGTCATCAAATTCTATACGTAATTGTTTTTAAAATTGTTCTTTTAAATTCTCCAATAATCTAACTACCTATATTACTTCATCATCTCTCCTATAATTTCATATGATCGTAGACGTTCCTCGTGATCAAAAATAGGCGTGCTAATAATAAATTCATTCGTTTTTGTTTCATTTAAGAAACTATTAATTTTTTTCTGAACAGTTTCAGGACCACCAATAATCGTAGTTTTGGGGTCTAATGATTGTAAAACGGCATATTTCTCTTGAGGAGTCCAGATAGCTTCCATATCTTTAACAGGCGGCTGGAACTTAACGGATAATCCTCTTGTCATGTTAAGGAATTGTTGTTGTAGAGATGTTGCCAACCACTGCGCTTTTTCATCTGTATCTGCTGCAATCACATTAATCCCTAACATCGTATATGGTTCTTTTAAATATAATGAAGGCTGAAAATGTTGATGATAAATTTGTAATGCCTCCATTACATAAGCCGGAGCAAAATGACTAGCAAATGAAAATGGCAAACCTAATTCCGCTGACAACCTAGCGCTAAAACCACTTGAACCTAATAGCCAAATTGGAATGTCTAATCCTTCTCCCGGAACAGCACGAACAGGAGCGGTTGGATTAGATTCAAAGTAACTACGTAGTTCGGCTAATTGCTCTGGAAAATCTTCTCCGCCACTATGTAAGGTTCTGCGCAGTGCATAAGCTGTTTGCTGGTCCGTTCCCGGTGCACGACCAATACCTAGATCAATTCTTCCTGGATAGAGTGACTCAAGCGTTCCAAACTGTTCGGCAATAACAAGTGGCGCGTGGTTTGGTAGCATGATTCCTCCTGAGCCAACACGCATCCGTTCTGTAGCACCCGCAATATGGCCAATCAAAATAGATGTAGCCGAACTTGCAATACCCGGCATATTATGATGCTCGGCAAACCAGTAACGATTGAATCCCAGTTTTTCTACATGTTGAGCCAGACTTATACTATCTTTAAATGACTCTTGTGGATTACTTCCTTCATTTATTCCAGCCAAATCTAACACTGACAGTGGAATACCGTTAAATTTCTTTGCATATGATGTCACTGTGATACACTCCTACTATTTATATTTTGCACTTGTGGTAACCCATTCATCACAAAATGAATAGAAAGTCGCATTATCAAATTTCCAGTTCGTTTATTAAAGGAGCAACTTGTAAATAGTACTCGACTTTATACTTACTAATAGAAAGTTGTCAATTATTCACTTACTTTATTAAAATCTTAATTCGATATTTTACGACTCTCATTATATTCTTTCGTTGTATAGCGATAATTCATTGCTTCTCAAAACTTGTTCTTTATTTATTGTCTCATGAATATGTTTCTTGATTCCCCTCTAGCTGTAAAATAATTTATCTGTTATCTCTATTTTAACAATAAGGCTTGTACAAGTATTGCTAATTGCTTAGATTATCAGCCATAAAGTTATAGTTAAGTCAAGATACTTTCAAATCCATTTTTCTAAATTAATTAATTTCTGGCATGCTAACAAAGTTTTTTTGCTTTGAATATAAATTTCTCAACTTTCACAGCGTAATATAAATAAATAGCCTTGGTAGTATTAGGCGTTTAGAGATTCATTTCCTTAATGGACTTTCAAGTTACTGGTTACTTTAAAAACTCCAACTATACTTCAAGAATTTTTTCAACGTCGCATTTGTTATAAACTGTGCATTAATTGCATCAGTTTTATTCATTTCCTGAAGCCGCTTCGGAAAAACACTTCGCTTTCACCACGGCATAAGAGCGACATCAGTTCAAGCTACGCTAGCAAGTATTAAATAGAAAGATAGTCGGCTCCTAAATTCAGTCAACAGTTACCATCCAAGCGGAGGAAATATGTGAAGACTCCTATGGGAGGAAAGGCCTCGGTGAGACTACGAAGTGCGTAGCACGAAGGGAGGCCGGGCAGCCGCCCATGGAAAGCGAAACATATTTCCGCAGCGGTTAATCAATTCATATTTTAATTGCTGCGCAATTTACGTTTTTTGTGCATAACAACTTTATCTGATAAGGTTGTCAAAATAAGAATTGGAAGCATAATCTAGTTTTCCACGTATCTGTTTAAACTCACTTTGTTTGCGCGAAAGTTGAGTAACTAGACTATATAATTCGTTTCTTTCCACGCTCATGATATCATTAATAAAACGTATTAGTCACAAAAAGGAGTAGTTATATGAAAATTGAAATTTGGTCAGATTATGTTTGCCCATTCTGTTATATAGGAAAAAGAAAACTTGAGGAAGCGTTGGCTCAATTCCCGCATAAAGATCAAGTGGAGATTGAATTTAAAAGCTATCAACTTGATCCCGACACTCCACCATATACAGGCCAGGACTTTTACGAAAGTATGGCCAAGAAATTCGGATCAGTTGAACAGTCAAAACAAATGGCGGCTGGGGTAGCTGAACAAGCAAAATTAGTCGGGTTAAACTTCCACTTCGATACAATGAAGCCAGCAAATACATTTGATGCTCACCGACTTACTAAATATGCAAAAGAACATGGGAAAGATAAAGTCATTTCTGAAAAGCTAATGTATGCTTACTTTACTGAATCAAAAGATATTGGCGATTTCGAAACATTAGCTAGCATTGCGGAAGAAGCTGGATTGGATCAAGAAGAAACACTTGCTTTTTTACAAGATAAACAAGCATATGCAACTGATGTAAAGAACAATTTAGAGGAAGCAAAACAGCTTGGAATTACGGGTGTGCCTTTTTTTATTTTCAACCGTAAATATGCTCTTTCAGGCGCTCAACCAACAGAGACGTTTGTACAAGCTCTTAACAAAGTCTGGGAAGAGGAAAAACCAAACACATCGTTTGAAAATTTAGCAACAAACAGCAAATCAGATGCTGCTTGTGGAGATGACGGCTGCGACATCCAAGATTAAAAACAAAAAAAATCTCCCTGTTCCATTTAATATGAATGGAACAGGGGGTTTTAATAACAGATCAGTTTATCCTAGTTTAAACAATAGAATTTATTCAATCCTTATTTTTTACAATCACACTAAAATTTAGAACATTACTGAGGTCATTTGTTGCGTAACAAAGTGAAAAATACATGAAAAGTGAAAACCTTTACAGCAATGTATCATATTTTTTCTTCATCTAAAAATTCATATCTGTTATTTCCTTGCTACTATGTAACAGCTCAATAAACACCTGCTGAGCTTTTGTTTGGAATGGAGATGTGGTTACTATTGAAAATTTCCTCGCAAAAGGCAGACCTTCAACATCCAAGATTCGTAAATCACCATTTTGAAGTTCTCTTTGAATCGCCCACCTTGATAATAAGCTAATGCCTAATCCAGCACCTACTGCTTCTTTGATTGCTTGTGTACTTCCAAAACTCATCGCAACATTAGGTATAATTTTATGTCGCTCAAAAACCGTATCTGCCGCTTCTCTAGTCCCGGAGCCAATTTCTCGTAAAACCCACTTTTCTTGGTTTAATTCCGGAATATTTATTGGTTCTTTTCGATTGACTAAGGGATGCTTTGGAGATGCGATCACTACCATATAGTCTTCTGCAAAATCTTCTACATGCATGTGTGGATCATTGTTAAATTTCCCTTCAATTATTCCTACATCAAGCTGATGGCGTGTCATATAATTCACTATTTCCTTCGTATTTCCAATTGTTACTGTCGGTTGGATTGCAGGATTATTTTCTTGCATTTTTGCAATTATATGTGGGAGTACGTATTCACCAAATGTAAAACTAGCACCTATTGAAAGGGGTCCACTTGCATAATTAATTAAATCTTCAACCAATGTCTGCATTCGGGTGTATAGTCCAACTATTTCTGTTCCATGATGGTAAACAATTTCACCTGCTTTTGTTAATCGAACATATTTACTCGTTCTTTCCAGCAATCTTGCACCAATGTTTTCTTCAAACGTTCTGATATATTGACTTACCGCCGGTTGAGTCATTAGTAATTCTTCTGCAGCTCTGGAAAAATTTTGCCGTTCAACAACTGTAATAAACACTTTTAAATATTGATCCATTTACATCACCACTTTTTTATAAAATATCATCACGTCTTAATCTAGTATATAGTTTTACTTATAGTTATCATAATAAATAATTATTTCACTTATACATTAATCTATTTTAACATTATTACAAGAGGTGGTTCTTGTGACAACAACAAATACAAAGACTAAAAAAGACCCTTCCCTTCCAGTTGCTTGGATCGGTGGAGTTACATTTACATTTTTAATTGCTTTCTTAGGATATTTATTAGCAATGGTTCCAGGTTTTAACCATGTTGGACAATTAGCCTGCGCAATTATTATTGCCGTTTTTTATCGGCAAATTTTCGGGTATCCAGAATCGATTCGTTACGGGATTACTTTTTCATCTAAACGGATTCTACGAGTGGCGATTATTTTATACGGTCTGAAATTGAATATAGCTACCGTTTTAAGTGAGGGATTAGGACTATTATTACGCGATGCTGGTGTGATTATTTTTGCTATTCTTGCAACAATGTGGCTGGCAAAAGTATTCAAGGCGGATAAAACAATTTCTTTGTTATTAGGTATTGGAACAGGCGTTTGTGGTGCTGCGGCGATAGCAGCGGTCGCTCCAATTATTAAATCCAAAGATGAAGAGACAGCAATTAGTGTTGGAATTATCGCTCTAATAGGGACCATTTTTGCAATCGGTTATACAATTTTACGTCCATTTTTACCACTTGATACTATTTCCTATGGCATTTGGTCTGGAACAAGTTTACATGAAGTGGCCCATGTTGCATTAGCAGGTGCCCCTGCTGGAGAAGACGGACTAGCTATTGCATTACTTGCAAAATTAGGGCGTGTTTTCTTACTCGTACCACTGTGTTTCATTTTTATATATATTATGAAGCGAAAAAATAAAGAGGATGAGGCTAATACTCATATTGAATTTCCATGGTTTCTTATAGGATTTATCATTCTCAGTATTCTTGGAAGCTTTGTTTTCGGTCATTCTATTCCTGTATCAGAGGTAGTTATGGATGGAGTATTCACGCTAACAACATGGTTATTAACTGCAGCGATGGTCGGCTTAGGATTAAACGTTAATTTAAAGGATTTACGAACAAAAGCATTGCGCCCATTAGCAGCCATGACAATTACGTCGATTGCCTTATCCATTCTTGTCTATTTTATCGTTTAAGACTAAGAAGAGATTTAGCCACTATTTAGAAAGGAATATGTACAAGTCACATTTCCCAGATTAAGAGTCTACTCCCTGAAAGTAAAAGTTCTCATATATCTAAAAACTCAAAAGAAACATAGTTAGTATCTAGAACAATACGTCTGTTTTCAAACTGTTTTCAATAGCGAGGTTGCTTATTAGTATTTCTTGTAAGTCGATGGATGATTCTGCGGCCCCTATGTAACTTCCTTTATCTTCTACTTTCCTTTAATTATATACTAATGAATCGATTGTTCGGAGTTAATAATACTTTGTCCCCCTACATTCCCTTGTGTAAATAATTAATATAGTATGATTCCGTTGTAAATCTATTTATTTCAGATAGAGAACGTAGAATCTATCAAAGCTATAGCACATACTTTACTTTTGCTGTACGATTAATGTAAGAGTGAAAAAGTTGGTGAACCTATGTTTAAAATTCTATTAATTGAAGATGACGCAAATCTATTTGATGAAATACGCGAGCGGTTAATACAGTGGGAATATGAAGTATTTGGGATTCAAGATTTCGGCAATGTCATGCAAGAATATACAGTCATTCAACCAGACCTTGTAATCATCGATATCCAATTGCCTAGATTTGATGGTTTTCATTGGTGCCGGATGATTCGAACTTCTTCCAACATTCCGATCATCTTTCTTTCGTCTCGTGATCACCCTTCTGATATGGTGATGTCAATGCAGCTTGGTGCAGATGATTATATCCAAAAACCATTTCATTTTGATGTTCTCATTGCAAAAATCCAAGCAGTACTTCGACGTGTTTATAATTATGGATCTGAACAAGTAGAAGTAAAATCCTGGTGCCATGCAACGGTTGACTATAGCAAAAATATTGTGAGGAATGAATTAGGCTCAATTGAACTAACCAAAAATGAACTATATATCTTAAGAGTATTAATCGATCATAAAAACAACATTGTCAGTCGAGAAAAGTTGATTCAAAGTTTATGGGATGATGAACGATTTATAAGCGATAATACATTAACTGTAAATGTAAATCGTTTGCGGAAAAGATTGGATGAAATTAATTTGGGGCAATTTATTTTAACAAAAGTCGGGCAGGGATACATGGCAATCGAAGAGGAGCAATTTCATGTTTAAAAGATATATTGTTGAACGACGAAGCTGGATTTTTCTCTTTATCTTTTTACAATTATTGTTCCTTTTTATTGCGTACATCGATCCGTCCATCCCTTTTTCATCCATCCTTTATATTGTCTTTTTATCTATTATTGTATTTTTAGCTTTTTTCATCATCCGTTATCATAAAGAATCAAGCTTTCATAAAAACATGCAAGAATTAGATGACGTGTACGACCTCCATTCTATAGAAGAAACAGAGAGTCCTTTTGAGGAAATGATTATTGAATTTTTTACCCGGCAAGCAAAACAACATAAAGCGGAAATTGATAAATATAGATTTGATCTCGAACAGGAAAAAGATGAACTATTATCTTGGATTCATGAGATCAAAACTCCCCTGACCACCTTGCATTTAATGATTGATCGAATAGAAGATGACTCATTAAAGTCCAAAATGATGTATGAATGGTTGCGTATTGATCTATTACTAGACCAACAACTTCATCAAAAGCGAATTCCTTTTATTGAAAATGATTTACACATCGGAAACACTGCATTAAAATCGGTTATTCACAAGGAGATTAACGTTTTACGAGATTGGTGTCTGCAAAAAGGGATCGGCTTTGAGCTGAATTTAGAGGTAAAAGAGGTATTAAGTGACTCTAAATGGCTTGGCTTTTTAATCAGACAAATCCTTACAAATGCTGTTAAATATAGCAGTGATTCAGATATCGTTATTAATAGTTATAATAGAGGAAATCATACGAAGCTCGAGATTAAAGATGTCGGAAAAGGCATCGAACCGAAAGATCTGCCGCGTATTTTCGATAAAGGTTTTACTTCGACAGATAGTAAACGTGACCAATCAGCAACCGGGATGGGATTATATTTAGCGAAAAAAGTGGCGTTTTCCTTATTAATCGAGATTAATGTTGATTCAACGATTCATGAAGGTACTACCTTTACATTAACTTTTCCTCAAAAAAATGAATTTATCCAAATTATGGGCATGTGACAATATTGTCACATGCTTTTATCATTTGTTCGTTAAATCAAAGGAAAAAAAGATCTTTTTTTCTTATGATATATGTGATTCAATAATTAAATTTAACATCTGATAAAAAGTCTAGAAGATTTCCAATTTAGGTAATCACTTTCCAAGGGCGATTATTTATAAAAAATAATGTTCAGATTATTTTTAGAATAAAAAATTGATTCAATATGAAAAGGTGTGAGTTAAAGTTCATGTTATTAGAAGCAACGAAGATCTATAAAAGCTATGGGAGAAAACTTACTAAACAAGAAGTGTTAAAAGGTTTAGACATCCAAGTGGACAAAGGCGAGTTCGTAAGTATTATGGGGCCATCAGGTTCCGGAAAAACAACATTATTGAATGTGCTTTCTTCCATTGACAAAGTAAGTCAAGGGTCGATCAACATTCAAGGGAATGAGCTTACAACAATGAAAAATAAAAAATTAGCTGAGTTTCGAAAGAATCATTTGGGATTTATTTTTCAGGAATATAACTTGCTTGACACCCTGACCGTTAAAGAAAATGTGTTATTACCATTATCAATAAAAAACGTATCAAAAAAAGAGGCGAACGATCGATTTGAAACAGTGGCAACCGAACTTGGTATATTTGATATAAAAGATAAATATCCTCAAGAAATATCAGGCGGACAGCAACAACGTACATCTGCTGCACGTGCATTTATTCATGAACCAAGCATCATCTTTGCCGATGAACCTACTGGAGCCCTTGATTCAAAAGCAGCTTCAGAGTTATTAAACAAACTAAGTGAATTACATCAAAAGCGGTCTTCAACAATTATTATGGTAACTCACGATCCAGTAGCAGCTAGCTACTCTTCAAGAGTTATTTTTATACGAGATGGAGCTATCTTTTCACAGTTGATAAGAGGTGAGGAAACTAGACAAGACTTCTTTACTGCCATCATTGGAACGCAAGGGGTGTTAGGTGGAGTCTACCATGGACATTAAATATTTTATCTATCGAAACGTAAAAAAGAATATAAAAAATTATTTTCTTTATGTTTTTGCCTTAATTTTTAGTGTGTCTCTATATTTTTCCTTTGTTACGATTCAATATGATCCTTCTATGGATGAAATGAAAGAATCAGTCAATAGTGCTACAGCAATTAAAGTCGGATCGATATTACTAGTCTTCATTGTCACTGTATTTCTTTTATACGCAAATACTCTATTCATCAAGCGGCGCGGCAAAGAAATAGGTCTTTTTCAATTATTAGGCATGTCAAAAATAAAGATTCTTGGCATCTTAAGTGCTGAAAACTTAATTTTGTATATCGGCTCACTGATTATCGGAATTTCCCT
The DNA here is from genome assembly GCF_037071985.1 of Pseudogracilibacillus sp. SE30717A. Taxonomy (NCBI): domain Bacteria; kingdom Bacillati; phylum Bacillota; class Bacilli; order Caryophanales; family Bacillaceae; genus Pseudogracilibacillus; species Pseudogracilibacillus sp. SE30717A. The sequence goes on from NZ_JAXHDF010000015.1 coordinate 27,501, forward strand.
CGGATTTTCGATGTCAAAATTAATAATTATGATTTTATTTAAGATGACAGGAATAAAAGTCATTGCAACATTAACTTTTTCAACGGAAGCATTGATCCAAACTGGAATCGTTTTTGCTACTATTTTTTTGTTTATTCTATTAATGAACTTTCTTTTTATTAATCGACAGACCATTTTATCCTTGTTCCAAAGTACAACGACTTCCGAGCATCAAGAGAAGAAACAATCGTTCTTCGAAATATTCATAGGTTTGTTAGGTATTGGCTTCATTGTATTAGGTTATTTTATCTCAGCAGAATTATTTAGCGGTAACTATCCAGGATATAAGCTGTTTGTCGCTATGTTAGCAATCATCGCCTGCATTATTTTAGGAACGTATTTTTTTTACAAAGGTTCTATCAGCTTTATTCTTCATGTCATTCGGAAGAAAAAGAATGGGTATGTAACGCTAAATAATGTGTTATCTCTTTGGAGCTTGATGTTTCGAATAAAGTCTAATGCATTTTTGTTAACTATTATTACGTTAGTGTCAGCACTTTCTATTACTTTATTGTCGCTTACCTATATTTCTTATTACTCAGCAGAAAAGTCAGCTGAACAAATAGCTCCATATGACTTTTCACTTTTTGAAATGAACGATGTCAATAACTTTACAACTGTATTGGATAAATCTCAAATCGAGTATACAATCACTGAAATAGATGTATTACTTTCCTACGCAGATATAACGGATGCATTAGTGCCCGGTTCATATGAGCATTTGGATATTGGAGAGAACCCGGTTTCTTTTAGTTCAGTAATAAGCGCTGAATCAATCTCTCATCTCGAAGTGGCTGATGATGAAGTATTATTCACGAAGCCCGCTAAGATGCTAGAAAATATGCTCGTATTTAAAAACTCCGGAACGATTAAATTTTTCAGTGGAAATGATACAACTAGGTTAAAGTTTATTGGATTAGAAAATAAAAACATTCTTCCACTTCAGCTAACAGAAGGCTTTCCAGTTGCCATTGTTAACAATGATGTATTTAAACAGCTAGAAAAGGAAGCAGATCCATCCGTCCAAAATTATCTTACCAACTTTACCGGTATAGACATTAATAGTTCAAGCCAATTGCAGGAAGCAAATACTATTTTTAGAGATTTAAAACTTTATAAGTTGGAAGGGGGTTGGGAAGGCTCTGAATCTCGCCTAGAAGTAAATCAAATTCAAAAACAAAGCGTGGGACTTACCATGTTTATTGTCGGCTTTTTAGGTTTAACCTTTTTAATTACTTCGGGATGTGTTCTTTATTTCAAACAAATGGACGACAGTGAAACAGAAAAACCTACGTTTACGATTTTAAGAAAATTAGGATTTACCGAAGAAGATCTATTACGAGGAATTCGTATGAAACAAGTCATTAATTTTGGTATTCCTCTGACTCTCGGATTAAGTCATAGCTTTTTTGGCATTAAATCAGGATGGTTTATTTTTGGATCAGAAATGTGGACACCGATGATTACTGTCATGAGTTTATACACGGTATTATATTCTATTTTTGGTATACTCTCAGTCTTTTACTACAAGAAAGTAATTAAAAAATCTCTATAAAATCATGAAACTAAGGAGCCAAATATAATGGAATCTATTTTAGAACTAAAACATGTAAATAAAACATACTCTAAGTCCAGTTTCTCATTAAAAAATATATCTTTTTCCATTCCTTACGGTTCGATTGTAGGGTTTATCGGGGAAAACGGAGCTGGGAAAACAACGACAATGGATACGATTATCGGCACTCGAAATAAAGATAGCGGGACAATTCATTTGTTTGGAGAAAAAATGGAGTACATGAAAGAAAATATAAAAGAGGATATTGGAGTTGTTTTTGATAGCATGAACTTCTCAGGTAACTTAAATGTTATCCAAATATCGAACGTTTTCCGGAACATTTATCGTCAATGGGATAATGAGAAATACGTCCAATATATAAACAAATTCAAGTTACCTAAAAAAGAATTAATTAAAAACTTCTCACGTGGCATGTCAATGAAGCTCTCGATAGCAGTTGCCCTTTCACATGATGCCAAATTGTTAATTTTGGATGAAGCAACTGCTGGACTAGATCCAATAGCGAGAGAAGAAATCCTTGAAATACTCGCAGATTTTGCAAAAGATAAAAAACGTTCGATATTATTATCTTCCCATATAACGAGTGATATTGAAAAAATTGCTAATCAACTGATCTTTATTAAAAAGGGAGAAATTATTTTAACTGTCGGGAAAAAGGAATTACTAACAGACTATTCCATTACCCGTTTTCCTACTGAAGAACTGTCCCAAATAAAATCTCAAGTGATTGCATATCAACGGAACGAAGATTATACAGATGCTCTTATTCGCAGAGATAATATGTTTACAAAAAATTATCCACAACTAGATTTCTCAATTGATGATATAACTATTCTGTTAATGAAAGGAGTAAAACGATGAAAGGACTCATCCTCAATAATATGTATTCCATTGAAAAAAGCATGAGAACTTCTATTCTATTATCAATAGCAGCGTTAATAGGACTTCTTTTAACAGAGCATAGTGCAGCTGTAAGAGTTGCTGCATTGCTACCATTCTTACTTATACCGGTTCAAGCATTTGAAATATTAAAACTTGATAGTATGTCTGGCTGGAATAAGTTCGAAATAACTCTTCCTGTTAATAGAGAAAAGATTATTCAAAGCAAGTATATCACTTTTTTTATATTGCTTACTTTCTGTGTAATATTAGCAGTCGGATTATTTTTTATCACAAACATATTTATCGAAACCTCGTTTTCCAGTATCTTTTTCCTTTTCATGCTGCGAGGAATGGGAATCGTTTTATGTCTGGCCACGCTTTTGTACCCACTCACGTATGTTTTGGGTGTAGAAAAATCAGATACGATTATGCTATACTGTATAGGTTTTGCATTTGGTATGTTCGGATTAGTATTTTTCGGACTGGAGTTAATCCCGGGTACAATAGAAAATATTGATTTTCTTTTTTCGGTTACCTATTGCCTTCTTTCTTTTATATTATTTATCATCTCTTATTTCATTGCGAATTTTATCTATAAAAGGAAAGAGTTTTGAAGTGAAAGGAGAATCGCACGAAATGGAAGAAGAACAATGGAATTTTGTAAAAAAATATGGACGCTGGTATTTCTTCCTATTTATTTTCGTATTATTACAAATTGCTTTTTTCTTTCTAGATGGATATGAAGGATGGCATCTCTTTCAATTAAATCCTTTTGGCGAATGGACAATGAATTATGTCAGTCCCCTTGTTGATTGGCTGCCATTATATACAAATTCATATTTTAATCTAGTCACTATCGTGTGGGGAATTGTTTTAACCATTGAAGGGATCATTTTTCTATATCGAAAAACACCTTCTAATTAGAACAATAACTTCATAAAGTAACTCTCTTGATGCTTCAGTTCATCTACAGATTACAGGATTGTAACAAACAATGATGCTCAACCTAAGTAATAGACAGAAGTCCAGTGCACTGATCCTAAATTAAAATCGTTCCTTCTTCTAATCGGAGATGTAATGATGTATCGAGAGTGATTCGGTAAGTATTACCGGGAAACAGATACTGTTATGATAAAATACCCCGTACGCATAGATTAATAGTGTTTCATAGAATGTTGCTTACACTCGTTAAATAGATTATATCTACCTAGGCTGAGACAAACGTATTTTTATCAAAGAAAAGACGAACTTTGTTAGATGTATGACAGCTTCGTCAACTTCCTACGCTTAACTAATATATTGTGTGTCTTTAGAGAAAATTACTTATATCATGTTCCAGTCTCTTCATTTTCCATTAAGTGGATATTATTCCGAGTCAATGACTCTCCCTTATCATTTATCACTTTGGCTTATGATCTACGCCCTTATTAGTTCTATGCTATATCTTCCTTTAGAATGTCTCCTGACATAACCTCTTTTTATGTAGCTAAATACAATGTAGATGAATACACGTATAAGTTTAATTATTTTACAAACAAACTAAAATGCTTTAGGATTGAAAATTGTGGAATGAGGCAATGATGAAAAAGCTTCATTCCATTCTTTATTTTTAACAAGATTTCCTGCAGTGAGGATAATTAAAAATTATTTTTCTAGATGGAGATAATAAGTTAAAAAATAATAGCAGCATAGTAAGTCAAAATTAACTGGAGGAATATCGGAATGGAAAGTTCGAAGGGAAAGAAAGACTCGTTAGATTTCGCGTCATTTATTATAAGTGGTAGTGCCTTACTACTATTTGTACTAATCGCACTTATTAATGCCGACTTTGTTGCGGACACGGTCAATTATTTATTTGGATTATCAGCAACTTACTTTGGCATCATTTATCAAGTTGTTTTATTAGGAACATTTCTAATTGCAATCGTTTTAGGATTTTCAAAATATGGAAAAATACGGTTAGGTAATCTCGATCAACCGGAAATGAGCACGTTTAAATGGATTGCAATTATAATGTGTACTTTGTTAGCAGGTGGAGGGGTGTTTTGGGCGGCTGCAGAACCATTAAGTCATTTTTTATCCGTACCACCACATTTTTCGGGAATTACCGAGGCAACACCAGAGGCAGTCGTTCCTGCACTAGCAATTAGTTTCGTGGATTGGGGTTTCCTCTCTTGGGCAATTCTAGGAACTTTAGGAACTATTGTATTAATGTACGCCCATTACCATAAAGGCATGCCTCTTAAGCCAAGGGCATTACTATATCCTATATTTGGAGAAAAAATAATGAAAAACAGCATATTCGGAACAATCGTTGATTCCTTCTCCATTATCGCTGTTGCTGCTGGAACTATTGGACCAATTGGGTTCTTAGGGCTACAAGCAGGATATGGCTTAAGTACTTTAACAGGAATACCTAATACTCTTAGCGTCCATATCACTATTATTATTTTATTAGTAATCGGTGCAGCAATTTCAGCTGTTACGGGGATTCATAAAGGGATTCAAATGTTAAGTAGTTTAAATGTTATCTTAGCAATTGGGTTAATCATTGGCGTCTTATTGCTTGGGCCAGGGTTATTTATCTTTAATAATTATTTTGAAGCTTTTGGTATGTATATAAATCATTTCATTTCTTTCAATACATATCGTGGGGATGAAGCATGGCTCGGATTATGGACAGTATTTTTCTTTGCATGGTTTGTTGGCTACGGTCCGATGATGGCCGTATTTGCAAGCCGAATTTCAAGAGGAAGGACAATCCGAGAACTCGTCTTAGCCGTCGCAATTATCGCTCCCGTTGTAACAACCTTTTGGTTTACTGTCGTAGGTGGGACAGGTATTTTCCAAGAATTAAAGCTACCTGGTTCTGTCTCAGTTGCATTGGATGAAGCTGGACCCCCAGCAGCAATGATGGCTATTACGGAGCAGTTACCATTTGGGACAATATTCGGGTTCTTGTTTTTATTAGCAACGATTATTTTCGTCTTAACTACGACAGATTCAATGTCACTGACAATTTCCATGGCAATATCAGGAAATGGAAATCCCCCTCGATGGTTAAGAGCATTTTACGCATTAGTGATGGGGATAGTTGCTATCGTATTAGTCTCTATTGGTGAAGGTAGTGTTAATGCGTTACAATCATTTATTGTTGTCACTGCTGTTCCTGTAGTCTTATTGCTATTAACAACCTTTTGGACCGCACCAAGAGCTTGTAAAGATATGTATGCATCTCAGGAAAACAAATCAGTTTAAAGGAAAAATCAAACATGCATTTTCCTCCATACAAGAGGAAGATGCTAGTTTTCTTTTTACGTTCCTGCTTACTAAAGAAATGTAAGTTTTCCCTATGATTAATTGTGATATTGATCGATCATCTAAGAGATAGATAGACAATCCTTGTTTTCCTTCTACAAATGGCCTATAATCCATTGTTGGTGAGGTGAATAATATGGAAAAAATCGAAAAGGGATTACAACTTCTAATGTGGGCTGTCGTTATTCTTATGGTTTTAATATTTTTTGCCGCTATAATCGTTGGTCATTCAACTGATTACGGATTTTTATTTAGTCTTCAGCAAATACCAGAACTAACAACTGCATCGATAATTAAGAGTAATATACAATTGTAAATGAAAGAAACACTGTTTTGAAATGAAACCCAAACAGTGTTTTTTCTATATAGAGTATGAGAAAATGTAGTTTGTAAATTACTTCATCTTCCATTTAATTTATCTAATGTTTCTACATAAATCACTTGCAAAAATTTTTTAACATTTACTTTTACCCCACTTGCTTTAGATTCCTCGTTTTTCAATTCATTCATTTTTAAACGAACATCTTGAAAATCAAATAGTAAAGAAGCATAATGCTCAAATTTCGGATTTGTGTAATCAGTTAATCCGATCGAAGCTAAATTAGTTAACGCCATCATTACTGAACGCCGAATTCGTTGTTCGATTGCTCTAATTTCTCGCTTCAGTTCCTCTTCATCGAGGAGTCTATTATATTGGATTGCAATCATTTCATACAGTTCTTTTAGAGGTGGAAAATTATTAATTGAATAATTTTTATCAACTAGAATCTCCATGGCTTTTAAAATATCATTACTTCCCCTTTCCCCGACGTATCGAGAGTGATCCGGTATGTATTACCGTGAAACAGATACTTTGTTATGATAAAATACCCTACACGCATTGATTTATAAGGTTTCAAAAAATGGTGCTTTACATTAGTTAAATATGAAAGTATGCTGAAACCCTCCATATTAGTTTATGCGATATGAATATCCCAATCGAAAAATAGCTTAACACTTGATTTATTTTGAATTACATGTTTATATTTAAGTAATCACTTAAATACTTAAATATAGATAAGCAGGTGGTGAGCCTTGCTCAATAACAACGTATATAAAGCTTTGTCTGATGAAAATCGTAGAAAGATATTAGACATCCTTCTCGACGGGGATCGGACTGCCGGGGAAATCGCTGAGCATTTTGCGATGAGTAAGGCTGGTATTTCTCAGCACCTAACCGTGCTTAAAAATGCCAAGCTCGTCTATGCAGAAAAACGTGGTCAATACGTCATTTACTCTCTCAATACGACAGTATTTCAAGACGTATTAAAATGGCTACTCAGATTTAATAAGGAGGAATCATAATGCAATTCTTTTTTATGTGGTTATTATTCATTATTGCTATTCTGTTAGGGTTCTTTTACTATGCGGCTAGAGCGGACTTCATTACTGCATTTCTACATCCGCTTTCGATGCTTCTCATTATCGCTAACGCCATTATTCTTCCGCGTCTGCAAGGCCTGAAACCCTATTATAAGCGTTACAAAAATGGTATCTTTACCATTTTTATTACGCTTCTGTTGATTATTCTTGTCGTCCATGTTGCTGTGATTGCCTATGAATCTGGATACAATTTCGATTTACTCATTATCGTGCCACTTTGCGTTGGTACCACTTTAATTGTCACCGGTAACACGTTACAACGCTTCAAATTGCAAGACATTTCAACTATCAATCGCATCTGGAATCAATGCATCCGTCCATGTTCCAGGATCCTCGTCATCTTCGGCGCCGTTATGATACTCACTATATTCTTTCCAGAGACGATGACAATCTTCTTCATCATCCTTGGTACCATGATCATATCATTAATGATTAGCTTTTCAAAAGGGGTGAAAGCTTTATGAAAAGGATAAAGAAAATAGTCATCGTTTCCGTTTCTGTTTTACTGTTACTTTGTACTTTGCTTATTACCATTGGTACATTATACGAAAAGTACACACTTAGAAATATCGTGCAAGACTACCCACCATCAGGCGAACGGTTGGATATTGGCGGTCGTTTCCTCCATGCCAACGTTCAAGGTGATAAGTCTGATATAACACCTACTGTCGTAATAGAAGCAGGAACTGGTAGTTGGTCAGAGGATTGGCAAATTGTTCAAAAGCAGTTAGCTAAAGACACACAAGTCGTCACCTATGATCGAGCAGGGTACGGTTGGAGTGACCCCTCTTCAGAGCCGTTAAGTTCAGAACAACTCACCTCCGACTTGCATGCGCTTCTCGAAGAGGTAGGTGTCGATACTCCGATTATTCTTGTCGCACACTCTTCTGGAGGAATTTATTCTCGTATGTATATGGAACGCTATCCTAAAGATGTCATAGGGCTCATCCTAATTGATGCCCGAAACGAAAGTTTCTCCAAGCAATATCCAGAATATACAGAGGCCATGCTCGAAACTGAAACTCAAAAGTCGAATAGCTTTCTTGCACGCATTGGTGCAATTCGGTTATTGAACGGCATATTAGCCCCTGATCACCTCCCAGAACAGTTTGACATCGATGTCTATATGAATGTTTTATGGGATAGACACTTTTTTGATACCATAACTGAAGAAGTTAACAACATTGGTCGCTTTGAAAGTGAACTTTCACCGCTTCCCGAAGGTATACCGATCACCGTCATTACACCGGCCACCCATCATATGAACGCCGTTGAACTCGGATTTTCTGAGGAAGATGAACTCCTATTACAACAAGGATGGCACGATCATCAGCTGTCCTTTTCTGCAGACCGTCATGTAATAGCTAAGAATAGTAGCCATAGTGTTATGTTTGATCGCCCAGAGCTGATTGTTGAGGAAACCCTCCGTATGATTGAAGCTATAAAAAAAGAGAAAACTAGATAGGAAGTCTCCTAAACTAGATTCTTTCGCGAGTGGCAGACCTTAATATAGAAAGTATTGCTCAGACCTTAAATTGGTGTTTCTATAAAACATCATTTAAACCAATCGATTCCTTATTGTATAGGGATTGATTGGTTAGGGTCTAAATATGCTTAGAAAGCAATCATACGGATGCAGATAGACTGATCGTTAAAAAAGTAGCTAGCCTTGGGATAAACGTGAGTGTTCTTCTACATTTGGCTTCTCCTTAGGTCTAACAACATTAACATCTATGGATATAATGTTGTTACTTTATGGATATACAATTAGTGCTTATGTTAGGATAACATATATCTGGTAGATTATTCACTTGCATTTAACTTATCTAATGTTTCTACATAAATCACTTGCAAAAATTTTTTAACATTTACTTTTACCCCACTTGCTTTAGATTTCTCATTTTTCAATTCATTCATTTTTAAACGAACATCTTGAAAATCAAATAGTAATGAAGCATAATGCTCAAACTTCGGATTTGTGTAATCAGTTAATCCGATCGAAGCTAAATTAGTTAACGCCATCATCACTGAACGCCGAATTCGTTGTTCGATTGCTCTTATTTCTCGCTTCAGTTCCTCTTCATCGATGAATCTATTATATTGGATTGCAATCATTTCATACAGTTCTTTTAGAGGTGGAAAATTATTAATTGAATAATTTTTATCAACTAGAATCTCCATGGCTTTTAAAATATCATTACTTCCCCTTTCCCCGATTAATCCGATTGACATCAAAATATGTTGTACAATTCTATTAACAGAGTCCTTGAGGGAATCCCCACCAGTAAAGGTGGTGGCTGGCGTAATATCTAATTGTGATAATGACTTTTTAATCGTATATAAAGACTGATTTAACTTTAATTTTGCTTTTACATTTTCGATCACAGCCGTCACTTCAGCTCGGTTAATTGGCTTATGGATAAAAAACTCAATTCCATTAATATAGGCTTCTGCAACCATTTCTTTATTATCAATTTGAGAGATCATTATAAAGTTTCCGTTATAACCTGCCTTTTGTAATTCCATTATTATATTAATCCCATCCATTCCAGGCATTAATAAATCAATTAAAACAACTTGAGGGTTTGTTTCCATAATATCTTCAATTGCATCATCTCCCCCCGGACTGCTCGTGAGGATTTTTCCTAAATTATTTTCTTCAATAATGCTTTCTAACATCCTGCGACATACAGGATCATCATCAACTATACCAAAATTAACCATTTCATAACTCCTCTTTTTTAACCAAATGTGCTGGCAACTTGATATTTATGATCGTTTCTCCATCTTTAATATCTGTTTTTATTTCACCGTTGAAAAAGTTGCAGATATTTTTTACATGAGAGAGTCCTATCCCTGTAGCTGCCGTTCCCTTATTTGAATACTTCGTGGTAAACCCGGGTTCAAATATAAGAGGAATATCTTTTTCCTTTACGCCATTTCCATTATCTTTTACAGTGAAACTAATAAAATGATTTTCTTCCACTACTCTGATTGTGATCGTTCCCTTTTGATCAATTGCCTCTACTGCATTTGCAGTCAAGTTATTTAAAATCGAAATAATCGGGTAATAATGATCCGTCTTAAATTCGATCAATTGTTCCTTTTTTATAGTAATATCTTTTTCTAACCATTCACTATAGCTACTATTTCCTCGAATGACGTGATGTAAAATACTTGTTAAGTCCATCTCACGAACAGTTTTGGAATCATATAATTCATTTAATCCAGCTCGGATCCGTTGAGTATCTTTTTTTATTTCATGTACCTGCTGAGCAATCTCCAGTGCCTCGGTATCGTAGTTTGAATGATCATCTTTTAATTTGCGATATAAATGATAACTTGATGCAGTAATTTGTTCGATTGTACTCATCATTTTACTTAAATAAAAGTTTTCGTTATATAAATTTGATCCGAAAGTGAGCATCTGGTCTAATCGACTCTCCTGCTCTTTATGCAACTCTCTTAATTGGGATAGTCTTATATTCGCATATAAACCAATTAAAAAATAAACCCGAATAACAGCAACAACAACTGTCAGCAGAAGGTCAGCAGCAGATATAGGCATATTGTTAGTCAGCAAATATCGAATAAAGATCTCTGCCACATTTGCTCCTACATCAATACAAACTACAATAGCACCAAAATATAATAAGTTTTTTTGAAAGCTACTTTCACTTATTTTACTCATTCCAAATGCAAAAGCAATATAATATGCCGCCGCTGGTAAATGTATCATTAAAACAGATAGAAACTCCGATATATCTGAGGAGAGTATCAAGTTAAGAAAGGTTCGGAATATCACTACAACAATACCTGTAATGATACCTGTTTTTATATAAGGGACTTGACGATAAAGAAGCAATAAAAAAAAGAACATACTGCTCCCTAGTCCAAAACGAAATTCCCAGCCAAACGGTGCAATTCTTAATTCACCGGCTAAGGCAGTCGCCAAAGCGATAAATGCTATTTGTAAACTGATATGGCGCCACATCTTGATCAAATTCTCCTGTTCTCGCATAAGTACGTGTATATATTGTATTATAAACGATTTAGTTCTATATTAAAAAACTTGGCATTTGCCAAATCTTTACTGTGAATGACTTGGTTGCGCTTATGTAGTAAGAAGAGATTTATGCTTTCTAGATAAAAAATATACTTGCTAATCACTTTCTAAGTACTAAAATGTCATATGTATTTAGGTTTTCACATAAAGGAGTGAACGTTTACCATCAAAAAATTTTAGATTTCAGTTGACGAAAGCCAAAAATCATTTTAGTCATCACTATGAAAAAGCAGGTAGCTTCTCACCATAAAATTGGCTTCAAAACTACCTACTTATTATACGATACGTATTCAATTTATTTGCTTATACTGCTTTTTCTATAGAACTGAAATAATTCTTCTGTTTTTCCGTATCAAATCGCCCTTCCCACTTAGACATAACTACTGTAGCTAATGCGTTACCAACGACATTTACAGCAGTACGGGCCATATCAAGCAGACGATCAATACCTGCAATAAATGCAAGTCCTTCAAGCGGGATACCAACCGTTCCTAATGTTGCAAGCAATACAACAAAAGACACCCCTGGCACTCCAGCTATTCCATTTGATGTTACCATTAATACGAGCACTAATGTAATTTGTTCATAAATACTTAAATCAATACCATACATCTGCGCAATGAAAATGGCAGCAATCGCCTGATATAAAGTTGAACCATCTAAATTAAAAGAATAACCGGTCGGAATAACAAAGGAAACTACATCCTTTGGACAGCCGAACTTCTCCATCTTCTCCATTATTCTCGGCAGAACCGTTTCCGAACTGGAGGTTGAATAGGCTAAAAGCAGCTCATCTTTTAATACTTTAATAATCTGAAATATATTTATTCCAACTAATTTTGCGATAATACCTAGTATGACAATTACAAAGAAAATCATTGCTACATATACTAAAATCATTAATTTTCCAAGCGGAATTAGCGACTCTAAGCCAAATTTGGAAACCGTTACACCAATCAAACCAAAAACACCAAATGGTGCGAATCTCATAATAAGATTAGTTACCCAAAACATGACATCTGCCACACCTTGGAAAAAGGCTAATACAGGTTTTCCTCTTTCTCCTACAGCAGCTACACCTAATCCGAATAAAACAGAAAAGAAAATGATCGGCAGCATATTTCCTTCAGCCATCGATTCAATAATATTACTCGGAACAATTCCTACAATAATATCGATAACACCATCATCCTGAACTTCTTTTGACGTCTCGACATATTGATTGATATCACTTTTTGTAAGCGAAGAAAGATCTAATCCCTCTCCAGGTTTAAAAATATTTGCTGCACCAAGTCCAACTATAATCGCAATCATCGATACAAGTTGAAAGTAAATCATCGACTTTCCGCCAAGCTTTCCAAGCTGTTTAATATCGCCTGTTCCAGCAACCCCAACAATTAAGGTTGATACGATAATCGGAACAACAATCATCTTGATCATATTTAAAAATATTGTTCCTAGCGGCTGTAAGTATGTTTCTACTGCTGGATTACCATAAAAAATAGCCCCAACAATGACCCCTAAGATCAATCCGGCTAAAATTTGATAAGCCAATGGAAATTTAAACTTCTTTTTCATCTATATATGTCACCCTTTACTTTTTTGAAAACGCCTTCTTTTAAATTTTACAGATGACATATAGATTCCGACAAAATCCGACATTTATTTTTTAAGATGAAATAAATGGAGAGATAAACCAAAAGGGTAAAGTTAATGAAGTGTTCCTTTCACTGTTAGTGCTTATGTAGATGGATTTTAAGAATGAATAAACACAATTACAAACTACAATGAGAATAAGAATTGAATCAAAAAGGAGAATGAGGAGTGAGACGATTTTTAAAGACATGTAGGATGGATTAACTGTGCAGAAGATCTCGTAAAAGCTCAGGAAGTAATAAGACTATAAGGAAGGTGCACAACTATCGTCTAGTCGTGCACCCTTCCTATCGATTCCATTCTATTCATTGGTTTAGCTTACATACTTTTACTGAAAAATTTATTTGCCAAAGCTGTTATTGTAAAGGCACTTAACAAAGATACCACCATAGCTATAATGAGGCCAACTGCATTGCTAGAAGCAAACGGTGCTACAAAAGTAGGCAAATACGCCGTTCCCCTTACATCAAATAAACCAACAATAGCTCCACCAAGCCCAGCTGAGAAGATTGCTCCTCCAAAGACTAATTTGCTTGAAAACATAAATGGATAAGCCGATTCGACGAAAGTTCCAAATCCCATATTAATTAAAAAGCCTGGTAATGCGATTGAAGCTGATCCTTTATCTTTAGGAAAAATAATATTTGCCAAATTGATTCCTGCAGCAACGACGACAAGCCCTACCATATCTACCGCACCTAGAAAACTAAAGCCGGATCTTTCCATTTCAAATAAAACAATTGGCAGAATAGCAGCATGATATACTCCTCCCAAAATAGCTGGCCAAATGAGTAAACCACCTAGCATACCTGCAAGGACAGCATTGAAGCTGATAGTCTGCTCGATCGCATATTTAATAAATTCCCCTGCACTAAGTGCAAGCGGTCCTAATATATAGAAAACAATGAGTCCTGAAATGATACCTGCCAAACTAGCAGTAAAAATATTAACTGTTGTCATAGGGAAACGAAGTTGAACAAACTTAACAAAAAGAAACTGAACAAGTAATCCAGCTATAATCCCTGCAATAATACCTCCAATGATACCTCCCTCAACCGATAAACACCCGGCGATCACTCCCGCAACAATAGAAACCTCATCCAAATCTGAAATTTGTTTCGCAGCTACTACCGCAAGAACGATCGGCAATGCTTTAATCAGGATGTCAAATACATCTCCAAGCCCTGCGAACATCGGAATTTTACTAAGAGCTAAAATTAAGGCAAGCGAAATAAAGGCAGGTAAAGAGGCTGTCATAATCCCCTTAATATTAATTCTTTTAAATGGATTTGTTCCAGTTTCACGTGCAGAGTTTTCAATTGTTGAAGTAAAACTTGGACGAAATTTCATGTCCCAATGTTTTGCTAATGAAGAAACAAATGAAATAGCTCTTGTCCTATTTGTAGTTCCTGTAGTCCCCGATGTAGAGATTACATTTCCACCTTTTGAACCTACTATAGCCATCGCTGAACCGCCTGTACCAACTATTGGAATACTTTTTTCTATTGCAGCTTGAATAGCATGTTTATTAGCATATTCCGGATCAATACTCATTAAAATTAAACCATCTACTTCACCGGCTTTAATTTTATCCGCAATTTTCACATCTTCTTTTAATGCTTCTTTATTCGTTTTTTTAAGTGTATCTTGAAAGACGTCCTTTATCTCTTGATCTCTTAGTACATAAAGGGATGCCTTTGTCGATTCTTTTGCCACGTCCATCGAAGTTTCCGCTCCGATAAATTGAACTGCATTCACATTGATTCCAGCCGTTTCACATTGATTTAAAATTTCTTTTAATAGCTTAATAGGTTCTTTGCCCCCTAAATTGAACAAATTCCCACCACTGCTTCCCAATATTGCAACGTTTTTCACGTTCTTCCCCCCGTTTTCTTAGTTGTTTTATTCACATTTTATCACTTTACCGTTTTAACGTGGAAAATTATTATTACTGTAAGAATTATACTAGAATTCAGACATATTTTATATCTTTTATACTTGAAAATTTACAAGAATTTTTTAATAGACTCATGGATCCTTTCTATGGAAAGAGTTACTTAAATTTCTACGAAAAATTGCCATTAAAAAAGCATAACTTCATCAATAGACAAAACTGAGGAAAGGTGCTTTTTACAATGGCTACTTCTCTTTTAGATACTCTCATTTTTCAGGCTATGATTATGTATTATCTTCTCTATTACTTCGGATATAATCGCGCCAATATCTTTACAGATCGATATGCTTTCTTAATAATAAAAAAGAGCAACGATTTAATCGCCGCTCTCTACCGTATTCTTACCTAATTCAAACAATCCTGTTGCAGCTAAACCAGATATACCACCGGCCCATAGCCTTTCCACGAGTCCAATATCCATAAATAAAGCTAAAGCACCTAGAATCAATCCAACTAAAATAGCTACTAAAGGCATGTATCTCTTATTAATTTTTTCAGTCTTTTTAATAGCCTGGACAACACCACTTGTTACTGCCGCAATAGCTGTCGCCATAGCTAATACCTCAAACATAATAACACCTCCTTACAGTATAATATGTAATGCTTGTCAACCCAGTAACGACATAAGAAGCATTATATAAAAATTCATCTATAAATTAAAAAAGCTACCAATGCCTATTAACGCACTAGTAACTTATAAAGCTAATTTCTATATGTTTTTTCATAGGTTTATTTATTATGTAATAAATCATTCATCATACGTTTATCAATCACTTAATTTTTCAGCTTAAGCTGATCAAAATCAATTTTGTTATAGTAACTTCAAAGGCTGTAATAAGCTGTTTATGATTATGCCAAATAGTCATGTCGTTTAACTTTATTCTTTTAGCCAATTTACTCCCTTGTTTTTTAGTGTGTAAATATAAAAAAGAGTCCTAAAGGACCTTTAATTAATTTTTGATTTCTTTTAATGTTTTATTTGCCGTATTAACATCCGTAGACAAATCAGTCAGAATTTCAAGCATAAGATTATTACGCGCCATCCTTCTTAATTCTGAAAATATGACAGGTTTATGCTTCTTAATTAGTGTCATCACTTCAATTGTTGGCAAATATTTAGATTGTATTCTTAAGAACGATTTTAAAAATACAACAAATTCATGAGTTGTGTCATGATCATCTGGATAATTGTTCAACAAGTTATAAAATCTTTGAATACTATTTTTTAGTTCTGTGTTTTCTATCTTCAACTTTGGTCCCTACCTTATTTTATGATAACCAAATGAAGAAGTATACTCTCATTTGGCAACCGGCTATCGTAATTCATTTAAGAATCTTAGATCCGTGGCTTTGCGTCCTTATTTTTCAATAAGTTTGCCTTTATCGTAGATTGCAACTTAAAATAGTATAGTAAATATCGAACGTTAGGTCAAATGTCCTATTAAAGAATTAAACCTTTATTTGCAAAAATAACACCTACTCAGCATTTAAAAAACATCTCAATATATATTCAAAAATGGATATATTTCTTTAAGTAAAGATCTTATAATGATTCTTAATTTAGTTGTAATCGACTATTAATGCTGATAACACCTAAGAGGGAGATTTAAAATGAGCATAAAAAAATTATTTTGCATATTATTTAAGAGACATAAATACGACTACTTTACTAATAAATGTGTTAGATGCGGTAAAGCTAGAGAAACGTAAACAAAACGTTTCTCCATGATGAAACATCCCCCTGCTCACCGTTTCTTCAACTTATTCCTTTAAAGTCAGACACAACAATCTACTATAACTATCCAATATTTGCTACTGTTTCACTGCGAAACCTATTAGGATAGATTCAGAGATACCAAACAGGTTATCATATTATTAAGTCTAATTGATCAAAAAATTACTGCAATAGACATGGAATTCCATGTTTTTTTTTCACAGTTTTTGTCTATTGTGAACTTAAGAACTTTGATTCTTGTAAGAATTCTTTCAGTGGTTGTATTTTAACATATTCAATAACCTAAAATTACTTAACTTATATTATTTTTAAATAACTTTACTATTCACTTAAAATATTAAACAATACGCTAAAAGCGCTATATTCTTATCAAAGTGTATGATATTATAAGCCTAATAGACATAGCTTTATGTAACTTACTTAGCAATAAAAAAATTTAAAGGGGGATATTAAATGGGATTATTAAGTGGACTTTTAGGAAATGCTTCAACCGTAGATAAAAAAGAGGTAGAAAAAGAAGTAGGGAAACTATTAACAGAAGGTGAAGAAGTAGATGTAGCCTTTAAAGTAATTAGAGACTTGATTGTTTTTACGGATAAGCGTCTCTTGATGGTGGATAAGCAAGGGTTAACTGGAAAAAAGACAGATTATCATTCAATACCTTATAAAAGCATCACACATTTTAGCGTTGAAACAGCAGGCACATTCGATTTAGATGCTGAATTAAAAATTTGGATTGGCGGATCTATGGAACCTGTAGTTGATAAGACTTTCAAAAAAGATGATAGCATTTACGACATTCAAAAAGTATTGGCCACAATGTGCGTTTAATTAATCTTATTAGGTATACATCATATTGTATACCTTTTATATTAACCCAAAACAGAACATATGCGCCTAAATTAATTATCCAAATAACCTACGTATATATTACATTTTTTGGTATAAAAACCACCAACTTGACATGTATGTTAAAATTAATTTATACAAATTTTTTTTGAATAACTGAAAATTAATTCCTAACTCCCCAAGGGGTTTACAACGAAAATTTAATAGGATAATCTAAACCTAGCTCTTAGTTAAGAGTTAGGTTTTTTGACGTCAAGACCGGTTTACGTAAGTGAGAAAACTACTACCGATTTAATTTGTAAAATGAATTACTTAAATAAATTAATACTTTTAATGAAATTTGGATTAAACCCCTGAGCTTCCTTTACTAGGATGACAGATGTCTTTTTCTAGTATATAATATTAAATTTATATAGTCCTTTTTTACTATTAAATAAAAACCATAGATAAGGATATTTTTCCTAGTCCTGTTTATTTCATGTGATTTTTAAAATAAAAAACAGCTATATCGCGATATTAACAAAATAGAGGACGGATCCATAGATTTGCTATATCCCTTAATAAAAAAATAAGAAATGTGGGAATAAAAATGAGAAAAAGAATTACGATTAGTTTACTTGCTTTGCTTAGTTTAAGTGTTATTTTTTATTTTCTTTATACATATATTTCTGATCAACGTACAACTCATGCAAATAAGAGTGAGAACGACAAAGAAGAAACAGTAATGATCGATGAAGAAGATTATCTTTCAATGAAAACCAATGTTCCAATCGACCAAATATTAGAATTAGAGTTTGGTGGAGAGTTAGATACTTCCACCGTTTCCGAAGAGAATTTCTCAGTTATTGATGAAAATGATAATATTGTTAAAACAGATTTTTCATTAACAAATCATAATAAAACAGTTCGTATTTCTCCCCCTAAAGGAAATTACGAAAAAGACTCAACATATCGCATCGTTTTTAATGATCAAATTCGCTATACAAATGGTGATTCACCTAGCAAGGGATACGAGCAAGCTTTTTATACGGTGCGAGATGAGGTAGAGGAAGCTATCCTCAACCCTGACCTCATTATCATCGAAAATAACGAGATTAAAAAAATAGACGAAGTAAAAGTGACCATTGATAAAATAAAAGATAAGCCTATCAAAGAAGAAGATATTCTTATATTACTTACCGATGATCCAGATAGTCCCGATGGTCAAGCAATCAAAGTAAGCAGCATCAAATCAAAATGGAACGCTTATGAAATTGAATATGAAGAGCCATATTTTGAAGAGTTATATGAAAATATGGATGTGTATAAAGTATATCCAATAGAGGAATCAGATATCATTTTGCCAGAGACTGAAGGAGACATTTCAATTACTACCGCGCAAAGAGCGACTACAGACACGAATTTAGCCTCCACCTCTGTCAAAACTAAATTCACGAATGATGTAGAGTTAAAAGTGGTGTCTACTAATAAAGATGGTCAACCTACCATCAAGTTTTCTTTAAAAAACTATAAAATCAAATTAGAAGATCTATCTCTCGACTTATCTGGAAATATTTCTCTGATTGACCCAAACGTAATATTTGAGGCAAAGATTAACTTATTTACGTTAGATAGATTCCAATTAATTCATCAAATTGAAATCGACTCAGATGTAAAAGCAACGCTAAAAAATAGTAAAGATTCTGACCAACATGAAAAAAAGTTTAAGAAAAAGGTTCCTTTTGCGAAAGTAGCGATTCCTACTGCTGTTCCAGGGCTTATGGTAGAAGGAATGTTTTTCTTGAATATTGAATATAACCAAAACGCAGAAGTCTCTGTCGAGGTAGATATGCAATATATGGATGTACGTGGGATTATTTATGAAGATAACATAACAAGTTTTATTAATGATACAGAACTCGATGTCCATCCAAAGCTTTCGGGAAATGCAAAGGTAGAAGCAAAAGGAGGTATCGGCGGTGAAGTTGGTGTCAGTGCGTTCAAGGTGTTGGCTGCAAAAGTTGAATTATTAGGTGGTTACAAATTAGAAGGCGAAGTAGCCTCAGGATTTAGCGATAAAATAAACGATTCGTATGCATGTTTTTCTTATGAAGAAGCAGTGTTTGCCGATGGCTCGATACTATTTGAACCCAAAGTTTCTAAAAAAAATAAGTTAATGAAAAAATTAAAGGTCAAACATCAATTTTTAGAACAGACATTTCCGAAAGAATCATACAACAATTGTGACCAATTCTTCGGCTTTAAGGTGGACGAGATGCCAATCAAGCTTCAAGGGGGAGAAAATTATAATGCTAGTCTTCTTGCGGAATCTATTGATTTATTAACGATGAAAACAAATGAAGAGAAATTGAAAGAAACTGATTTCTCTATCGAACTATCAAAAGAAGATGTAGTAGAAGTTTCATTTGATGAGAAGGAAAGTATTTTACAAGTAAAAGCATATGATGAACCTGCCGATAAAGAAGTAATCATTCATTTGGAGAATAAAGATACTATTTTAGATATACCAGTAACAATTACAAATTACGATGCCATCCAAGAACAAATTGCAAAGCGTGAAGAAGAAGAAAAACAGCGTGCGAATGCAGCGAATGGCTTAAAAGAGAAATATATGCAAAAGGCTAGAGCTATTGAAGACAAAATTCAAAGAGATGCAGAAGATCCCAATTTTACTGTGAGGGACGGATTTCTTGGTCAATATTACGAAGATTGGGATGACTTATTAAATGAAGTTTGGGGAGTATTGAGGGATACGATGCCAAGCGACGAATTTGAAAAATTAAAAGCAGAGCAAATCGAATGGAATAATAATAAAGAACATACTTTTGAAAATTATGGTGATTATTCACATGCTTCGGAAAGAGGCAGAGGAATGGATTATTTATCAGACGTTACGGCAGATAGAGTATTCTTTTTAATTGTAAATTATATGAATTAAATTTAATACCTCTTAAAAATTTTATGTAAACTACTATTAAAAGGTGTGAAATGTATGTCAAATGAAGTAAGTAATCTTTTACAACAAGGTGTTCAGATGAAAAGGGAGGGTCTTTTAAAAGAATCAAAAGAAAATTATGTAAAAGCAATCGACCTAGATCCCAAAAATATGAACGCATTTATGGGTTTAGGAAAAACGTCATATCTTTTAAATGAGAGAAATTTATCAGTCCTATGCTATTTAGCTGTAATACATTTAAACTTATACACTGACACAAATACACCAAGGCATCTCGGTCATTCAATTATTGACCTCGCTCCAGAAATATTGCAAGAGATGGAAGGTTTACATGTTTTCGCGGAGATTTATCATGCTCATATTTATGGAAATGGATCCTATAATCGTTTAGTAGATGACTATAATGTAACTCCACAACAACAATTGGAAATAGATGAAAAAGTGTATATTCCAAATGGAGTAGAATTCCTCCTTAATAATATAAAATGGGATGATTTAGAAAGTGATCATGTTATCGACATTTATTTTTAATCCTCTCCCATTATAGTGGGATAACTAAATGTTCGACCCTTCATTGAATTAGGTTCGTCAAGATTGTTCAGTTTGTGAAGAGCGCGTTATCCTAATTAATGTTTAGGAAAATTTGCTATCATATTCGAATAAAAAGTATTAAATTTACGGTCACTGTCCATATGGTGACCGTTTTTTTGGTTGATTTCTCTTCATCATAGTTAGCTGCTTTTTCCCTCACGAATATAAGAGGTTTATGTCTTTGTATTTTTAAATCCATCACACCAACCACTTTTTAAATAAGTGCGTCATTTTTTTAAAAACTCTCCGTACAAACTAATTATTAAAATGATTGGTATATGGTAATATAGTAATATTGTATTGCTCTTTATGTATCGTGAAATAGAAAAAATATCGGAACTTTATATAAAAATTTTGTTAGAAAAACAATTAATACGATGATATGTATATCTGTGAGCAAGATGAAGAGCAACATATCATAGCGAAACGAATTATAACAAAAAGTTTAAATAAGTATGCAGTCATGAAAGGATTAGAATAGATAATGAAAAGTAATTTTTGGCATGATTTACCCCGTCCTTTTTTCATCCTAGCACCAATGGAAGATGTCACCAACGTTGTATTTCGTCACGTAGTTAGTGCAGCTGGAAAACCGGATGTATTTTTTACAGAGTTTACGAACACAGATAGTTTTTGTCATCCTGATGGTATTTCTAATGTTAGAGGACGTTTGACCTTTACAGAAGATGAGCAACCTATTGTTGCACATATATGGGGAAAGAACCCGGACCATTTTCGGACAATGAGTATTGAATTGGCTAAATCAGGGTTTAAAGGCATCGACATTAACATGGGATGTCCAGTTCATAATGTGGCATCTCAAGGTAAAGGAAGCGGACTAATCCGTTACCCTCAAACGGCTGCGCAAATAATTCAAGCAGCCAAAGCAGGTGGATTACCTGTAAGTGTGAAAACGAGACTTGGATATACGTATGTTGATGAATGGAAAGAATGGTTGACTCACGTTCTAGAACAAGACATCGTAAACTTGTCTATTCATTTACGAACAAAAAAAGAAATGAGTAATGTGGATGCACATTGGGAACTAATTCCAGAAATCAAGGAACTTCGGGATCAGATCGCTCCGCAAACTCTTTTAACAATTAACGGAGATATACCTGATCGTCAAACAGGAATGAAACTCGTCGAACAGTATGGTGTAGATGGAATTATGATTGGGAGAGGAATCTTTAAAAACCCATTTGCTTTTGAAAAGGAACCTGAAATTCATAGCAGTGATGAATTACTTAATTTATTAAGACTTCATCTTGACCTACATGATAAATACTCAAAAGATCTAGACGTTCGACCATTTAAAACACTGCGCCGCTTCTTTAAAATATATGTAAAGGAATTTAAAGGTGCAAGCGAATTAAGAAATCAGCTGATGACCACAGAATCTACAGATGAAGTGCGTGCCATCCTTTCTAATATAGATAGTTAGCATGAGCGGCAGAATACAAGCAATTAACAATAGCCTTTGTGAAGTGGTGGTATGTTCCAACCACTTCATTTTTAATGATCCGTGGCTTAAACCACGGATCTTACTACTTTTCTTAAATAGCCAAAGTAATTCTTTGACGCACTTATGTACTTCTTCGTTTAACTTTACTAGCGACATCGTAAATGATTTTTGTCATTTTAAGTTTAAAATTGCAATTGTTTGATTCGTATTGAGGCTTGTTACTAAGATATGCCGTCCACTATTCATCTTTCCTCTTATTCATTTACATTTTCGATTAGTAATGGATCAAGCATTTCATACCCTTTATCTTGTAATCCAGTGACGATGTCAGAGAGAGCATCGTTTGTCCAATCACGATCATGCATTAACAATATCGCACCCTCACCTAACAATGGGCTATCCACCATGATGTCTGTGAGCGCATCGGCCTCTTGGTATTCTTTATCCCAATCATAGCCATACGTCCAATTCATGAGGAGCATTCCCTCTTCTTCGACTAGTTTCTCACTATAATCTGTATTTTTTCCGAATGGGGCACGAAAGAATTTAGGTTTTTCACCGATAATTTCTTCAACTAATCTATTAACTTCTGAAATTTCCTCTTTTTGTTCTTCTTCGTTTATTGTCGTGAGATCAGTATGAGTCATTGTATGGTTTCCAATCGGAAAACCAAGTTCATTGATCTCTTGCAACTGTTTTCGGCCTTCATCATCTTGGAGAAAATGCCCATTAACGAAAAAGATGGCGGGAGCATCTAGTTCTTTTAACGTTTTCGCCATTTCAACTGCATGTTCGTCAGGTGCATCATCAATAGTTAATAATACAACTTTCTCATTAGCATCATCTGTCGGTGTAACAAACCACTGTGGAGTCACTTTATAGGCAGCCTCTTTAATCTCTGCATCCTTCTTTTCATCAAGATCTATATCAACGTCGTTTTCTTCTTCCTCTGTATCTTTTTCCACTTCCGCTGAATCACTTGTTGGTTCATCATTCGTCGCTCCGTCATCGGAAAAGCTCTCATTGGATGTTGCTTCACATGCACTTAACAAAACAATAAGTGAACAAAACAGAAGTACGTGAAGACGAGATGACTCAATTAAACGCATTTAATCTTCTCCTTTTTCTGTTTCATTCTCTTCTTCAGTTGTATCGCTCGCTTTTTCTTCGTCATCTTTTCGCTCTATATCGTTTTTTTCTTTTTCCTTTTGCTCTATCTCTTTCTTCAATTCTTTATCTTCTTTTTTTACCTTTTTCACTACCTCTTCATCTAATTCAGGTGTATAATCTACATTCTCTGTATAATTGTTTGAAGCGTTCCAAAGAAGAAATTCATTAACACCCGCTTCATTCAATGCACGTATTTGAGCTTCCACCTCTTCTTTACCATATTTTTTATAATTTCCTGATCCTAGCCAGGATGCTGTGAAATCTTGAATCCATGGTCGTGAAATTGGTGGTGTATCCATTTGGAGAAATTTCTCCTTTTCTTTAACTACATAATTGTGGATTAACTGATATGGGTCTAAATCTGGCTTGGCGACATCTAAATTACCATCTCCCCAATGAGAAGGGTAAATCATAGATGATAAAACATCAATTTGTTCACCGATAGTAACAATGTCTTGCCCAATTCCGCCTGCGCTTGGAACTGTTACTGTATACCCAAATACATCGACAGAAATATCTACATCATAGGGCTCTAATTCTTCTTTAGCATACGTTACAAAATCTGTTATTGCTTGGACACGGCCTTCTTCTTGATTTTCTTTATTTCCATAATCTCCTTTATCATAAGAAAGATCATCTGCTTTGTTTTCGAACCCTTCAGGAAAACGAACATAGTCAAATTGAATTTCCGCGAAACCCATTTCTGCTGCTTCTTTGGCGATAGTAAGATTATGTTCCCACACATCTTTTTGGAAAGGATTAACAAATGCTTCATCCCTGCCATTACGCCATACTTCCTTTCCATTCCTAAAGGATAGTTCAGGGTTCTCATCCGCTAATACGGAATCTTTAAAAACTACAACCCGAGCAATTGGATATATATTATGTTCTTCAAGCACTTTTAACATTTTTTTGGGGTCTTTTATGTAAGGTTTACCAAACGAAGCAAACGGAGACTTTTTATCTGGTTCATAGGTAATATTGCCAAAATCATCTTTTATATCAATGACCATTGCATTTAAATCTGTGTTACCAATTAATTCTATCAACCTATTAAATTTCTCATCACCTGCTGAATGACCAGTGACATAAAGACCCCGGACACTTTCAGGTTTCTCGAAGTTAAATTCTTTCTCTTGCTTTTCGTTTTCTTTTTTAGCTGACTCTTTTTCTTCTTTAGCGTCCTCATCCGTTATTTCATTTTGTTGGACTTCATTTGGCACGCTTTCCTCTCTTTGTTCTTTATCACTACTTGTTGGCTGGTCCGAAGCACAAGCACCGAGGATAAATCCAGCAACGCTGCAAAGTAGTATTATTGAATAGATTTTTTTCAACATTATCCTCCTTCATTCATCATACTTTTCAATAGATTCCCTTATCTATTTCGAATAAAACTAGTAAATCATTTTTTCCTCTTTTCAGTATCCAAGGTTTGTAGATATTTGTCAAAGGATGCAATTCAATATAACGTAAGGATATGTTTGGATAATTATTCACAGAATAAGAATTTACAGGGAAAAATGAGGATCGAGTTTGATTTTCCCGAACAATAAATATTCTCTTTGGTAAAAATTATTAAACATCTCCTTCTATAAATGTATACTATAGAATTAGCAAAGTTACTGAACACCTTATAGCAGAATGTCCAATTAAGGGTATCACCCTAGCATTTTTTAATCCATATTCTAGCATCAATTTCCATACCAGAAAATTAACCCCTTACAATATCCGTATCATTAATTACACGGTTTACTATATTCCGTATGTTCTTTTGGACTTCAATTAAATGTTCATTTTGCTGAACTGTCTGCTGCGATTGCTTAATCCTCTTTCTGTACGGACTATACTATACTTGATTATTGGACGTCTCTTCTCCCATAGTTTTCTCTTAGATAAACCACCGTCACTAGAGATGCTAAAAGCGAAAAAATTGAAAGCAATAATCATTGATAAACCCTTCTAAAAATATTAAAAGGACACAAACTAAGCACTTAAGCTTAATATGTGTCCTCGGCTTTTAGATAGCTAATTTTTATTTCCTTTTAGAACGAATACCTTTTAATAGAGTAACATTATCTGATTTAACAAATCGATTGTAGTCTTCACTTTTTGCATCAAATAAGGCAATTTTCCCATCGTTATCATAGTGTATTCCCCATCCATATTTCTTTACCAATGGGGAAGCTCTAAAACATGCTTTGGGTTTATTGAAAAATTGTTCTCGTAATTCTTCTAAATCATTTGATTCAATTTGGTTTCTAATTAAATAAGTATTAAATTGCACATCTTTTTCAGTATATTTATAAGGGTTATTACTAATTAAGTCATATTCAATAGATGCTATAGTGGGCTTGTTATTTCTTGGGAGAGGTATATTGCCCGATTCAACTGTCGAGTCTTCAGAAATTGTAATAAAAGTGTTTTTATAACTCATTACTTTCCACTCCTTCACTTTGAATATTCAATCAATTCCAATGTTTTAAGATTAACATAAATATTATAGTTATCGGGCATCATGTGTCAAGCTCCAGATAGCTTTTATCTTTAAGATTGTTGAACCATGTCTGATTTTCTTAACTCTCACATTTAAGTTTCACCATAACTAAACATGCTTTGTCTTAAAGATTTAATTTTCAAGAACCCGAGCTTCCCTACTAACTTTGCAAACTAATCTCATCAGCATTTTGTGTGCTTGGGGAAAAAGTGTAAAAAAAATATCCATTGATCGGCGCATTGGCATTGGACAAATAATAGGTTTGTTTCTATGAATCTCTTTTAAAGCAACTTTAGCTAGCTTTTCGGGGGATATCGCTTTTTGCTTCTTTAATTGTTGGGTAATAACTGTCTTATTGATATTGATAGCTTTTGCTTTTTCAAAAATAGGGGTATCAACAAACGCAGGACAAAGTGCACTTACTTTAATACCAAATTCTTCTGCTTCATAATGAAGTGAAGTGGTTAAGCCAACAACTGCATGTTTTGTAGTCCCATACGCTGAAGATACTGGGGATGGTCCTAAACCTGCTGCTGATGCTGTATTTACAATATGGCCGAATCCTTGTTTCTTCATAAGGGCATACCCCACTTGAGTTCCATTAATGACTCCCCATAGGTTAACGTCCATGATCTCTTTCCAATTTTCTATCGTCATATCATAAAGTTCACCGTACATAGCGATTCCAGCATTATTAAAAAGATAATCAATTCGATCAAATTCCAGGTAAACATCTGTAAGTAATTGTTCTACACTCTCATATAAAGTGACATCTAAATAAGCATACCTAGCATTTATTGTTTCTTTGTTCAGCTCTGCTTCAAAGTTTTTTCCTGCTTGTTCATTAATATCCGAAATGATAACAAACACATTCTGTTGGATTAGTTCGGAACAAATTGCCCGCCCTATACCTGAAGCCCCTCCTGTTACTACCGCAACCTTTTTAATCATCTGTATCATATCCTCCTCTATTAAAAGGCTTTCTAATCTGAAGCGTTACTGAATTGTATCTTGACTTTTGTTCGTCAAACGCTTGATTTCAGTTGCATAAACCTCTGCAACAATTTGTGCACCAGCGCTATTTAGGTGTATTCCATCTAATGTAAAATGAAGCCCACGTTCTTTTGATAGCTTATCAATTCTTGAAGTTTTTTTATAAAAGAGAACATCCATCATTACTCTCATTACTTTTGTACTTATATAATCTGAAGTGATATCTTTTGAAAGGTGACTAGTAAAAACAGACTGGACATCTAAGAAGCTGACATTTGCGTGTTTATGAGTGATGGATTGGATAAGAGTATTCAATTCTTTGATCTCTTTATTGGAAGTGTTATTCATGTTTTCACCAACTAATGCTGGGGTAACTGTTACTACTTTCTTCGATGATTCAAGAACTAACTCTAATACTTTCTCATAATATTCTTTGAACTCATCATGATCCTTTGCTACTGGCTGTGCTTGAACACTCAGCAGTTTTGAATAAACATCATTCACGCCGATCCAAAGGAAAGAAAGATCATAATCCGAATCTAACTTTGTTTTTAAAAGACGAGTGTATAAACTTTTAACTGTCTCTCCTGGATTTCCAAGGTTAACGAACGTCATGTATGATAATTTTTCTTTTAATATATTAATGAAAGAAACTCCTGGACGACCTTCAGTTAAACTATCACCAATTAATGCTATTTTCATTCTTTATTCCTCCTTTTTATTGAAGCTAAAAACATTGTAATGGCTTGGTTAAAGAGAGGTTCAAGCGTACTCAACTCTTGTGTATTGGTTAGCTGACATAACCCTCCTAGCCATGTTCCAACTAGTAATGTCCACTCATCAATATTTCCACTTTCAAATTCCCCATTTTCCACTCCTTCTTGAAGAATGGAACGATAAGAAGCCATGGGAATAACCGCCAACTCATGTAATGCTTTAACAGATTCTAAACTTGAAGCAGGATTTGAGGCTAGTTCTTGCCCTCCTTTCAATAAAGGAGTTTGATAATTATAAAGGACATGCATCGCCATTCCATAAAGTTTCTCTGTTGCTGTGGTATAGGATGATTCTTTTGCCATCCACTTTTTATACCAATCCTGCATCGTATTTTGTGCTAGTAAAACGAACAGCTTCTCTTTATTTTGAAAATGATAATAAATGTGTCCTTTACTATAACCAGAAGCTTTTGATATATCTTGGACAGAAGTCTGATTATACCCTTTTTGAGAAAAGATCAAGGTTGCTTTTTCGATAATGTCACGCTTCGCATTTTCACTGTTGTAACGCCTTTTCCCCAAAATTTACTAACCCCTTCCACTAAATTGAACGCCCGTTCTAATTTATTATACATCTAATTCCAATGAATGAATACATTGGTAATTAAAAATACACAATATTGACACTTTTAACCTCCCATTAATAACTGACAAAAAAAATAAGCACGCTTATTACGTGCTTTTAGTAAGTATCATATTTCCGATTGAATTAATCTCTTAGGTATGCGTTTTTGTAACGCCTCTTCTAGAACAACAATTCAATTTTTTCGTGTATTTTCGTTCAAACCCTTCTCTTATACGCGTTACGCTTAACTTACTTTTAATTACAATAAGTAATTTGCATAAATCAAGGATTTGCCGAAAAAATTTAGCAATTTGCTTAAAGTATTAAACAGTACGCTTAAAAGTGTTATAATTCTTACGAGGTGTAAAAAAATGAGAATCCTAGCAAAAAGATTAAAAGAAGCAAGAGAAGGCGCAAATTTAAAGCAAATAGATGCAGCCAAAAAGCTAGGCATATCAAACGGGACTTTGTCAGGTTATGAAAGAAGTTACAGAGATCCCGATACAGATATATTAAATAAGATGGCTGAACTATATAAAGTGTCTGTAGATTGGCTATTAGGAAAATCGGACAAACCTCAATTAACAGAAGATGAATCTTTCGAAGAGCTTATAAACGATCCCGATTTAAGAAGGTGGTATAAAGAATTACCCAAAAGCAAAGAGGAAGATTTGGCACTTTTAAAACGGATTTGGGAAGCATATAAAGAAGGTTAATACACGAGTTTAAATCGTGTTAAATTTTACATAAAATATAGGTATATTTTACCGAGCACATTTACTCACTTTGATATAACCATCACGAATTAAATTTGTGAGGTTTTATTTTATATCATTCCATCCAATTACTTCATTGGAAATTTAACCATAGGAGGATTTGTGCATGACTGCAAAGAAGAAAAAGCCATTTTATAAAAGATGGTGGGTGTGGTTAATATTGGTTGTAGTTATAATTGCCATTGCAACGAGTGGTGACGATGATAAAGGCAAAGATGAAGCCGCCGAAGAGCCCGCTGTCTCAGATGCTGTCGTTGAAGAACAGGAAGTAGAGGAAGAAAAGCCTGAGGAAAAGAAGGAAGAACCTGAAGAAGCAGAAAAAGAAAAAAATGATGATGTACCAAGGGAACATAAGGCGGCGTTAAATAAGGCAGAAACGTATGCTAACACTATGCATATGTCAAAAGCAGCTATTTATGACCAATTAATTTCAGAGTATGGAGAGAATTTCCCCGAAGACGCAGCAGAATATGCCATGAATAATATTGAAGCTGACTGGAAAGAAAATGCTTTGAATAAAGCAAAAATATATGCAGAAGAGATGGATATGTCAAACGATGCCATCTTTGACCAATTAATTTCAGAGCACGGAGAACAATTTACCGAAGAAGAAGCGCAATATGCTATTGATAATTTAGAATAAATAATTAGGTATACATATTTTTGTATACCTTTTTTATTGCAATAAAACAAAATGTATATTCCTGTACGGTGGTGATTGCACGAATAAACAGAGATGTTTATTGCTAATTTTTATCGAAAGGTTGAAATTAGTGATCCAGTTCAACTATCTATAGAAAGTATTTCTTAATAAATAAGTTTACCTGTTATTATTTGCCCTAATCTAGAGAGGTTACGGAGTAGAATGGTAAATGAAAAAGGACGCTTCCGAAAAAACGTCTAATTTATTCGGAAACACCTTAAGAAATTCAGTATTTAAAATAAATGTGATATCTTCACTAAAATCACGTGATTTTTAAGCTACAAACATTGATACATCAATGTTTGTGAGCTTGGTCTTTCATCATTCCCGGCGTGTTGTAAGTCGTTTTATTGTTTATGTTGGATTGTGAAACGGTTTTAAATCAACAGTTTTGGTTGTTTATCCACAAAATGAATTGCGGGTGATTGCATATCTTTGTTTATTCCTGTTACCTTTTACTTTTTACTCATCTCTATTCCCATTAAAGGTTACGGTTAAAAATGACCTCTTCATATCGACAACATAGTCATCACCATCAATAAATATACCTTTCCCCTCCTACTAAAACCATTTTTATTTAAAATTTTAATATCATCAAAATTCGTTAATTGATGGTTATTTCAAATGTTTGTTACTTAAATTAAATGACACTTCATTTTAAAATGGTCATTAGTTAAAGTAACGGATCGACTATTTAATGAAGAATGGATATATCGAAATAATCAACATTATTAATTTATATTGAGTTTATGGCAGTTTATTTGGGAACATTATTTACTTCATGAAAATGATGGGGTCAGGCTGTTTCAAGATGTTTCTAGAGACCACCAGCAAGATTGGGAGAAGATCCATAAGAAATTGATAAAGATTTTAGGTTAGGGTGGGGATCTGTGGAAAAGGCCGTCTACATATGGCTTTTTCTTGTAGAAGTATTAAGAAGGACTCTCGTGTCGAATTAATTATATGTGGTTAAAAGTGTACGCAAAAAAATAGAACAGCATTTTTTTGATTAGGAATATCCTAGACCGAGGAGGAATCACACGAAGCAACCTTACATAAAGCAAAGGGCTATGGGGGTCAGACCCCATAGGTAAAGTATAACATATAATTCCAAGTTGATTATACAGATGCCAATTCTTCTGATTGCTGTTTTAACATTCGCTTTCTTTCTGCTCTTGCAACGACACGAATACTAGCCTCGTACAATAGAATCATCGGAATTAACACAAGTAATTGACTTATGAAGTCTGGCGGTGTAATGAGTGCAGACAATATTGCCAATACGACGTATGACCATTTCCGAATTTTCTTTAATGTTGCTACTGTTAGTACTTCAATTGTCGATAAAAACAACGCGACCATTGGTAATTCAAACATTAAAGCAATTGGAACAGTTGTAAACAATAAAAACCTCGCATACTCTCGGGCAGATATCATCACTTCAAAATGAATCGCACCCAAACTAGTCAGGAAATGAAAACTAATAGGATTAATGACAAAATAACCGAATGCTAAACCAATTAAAAACAATATAAAGATAAGTGGTGTATATAATTTAAAAAACTTACTCTCTCTTTTTGTCAATCCCGGTTTAACAAATTGATAAATAAAATGACAAACGAATGGTAAGGATAATCCAATAGAAAGTGCCAATGAAATCATCATATAAAATGACAATACTTCAAGTGGACCAAGGATGAGTAATTTATGACCTTTTGTAATGTAAGGAAACCAAAAATGAATCGTACTTAAGACTAGAATGAAAAAAAACGTAAATACGACAGCAGATTTAACTAATTCTTTTCTTAACTCCTCCAAATGATCCAAGACAGATGGCTCGTCGGATTGCTTTACTTTCTCATTCGACATAGTCACACCTACTTTTACTCACTTTTTTTCTTTTCTTCTGTTTCCTCATCATTATCCATAATTTCCCTCGTTGATTTCTTGAATTCAGCCAATGTCTTTCCGACAGCTCCACCAATCTCAGGTAATTTTCTCGGACCAAACATAATTAATATAATAACTAAAATAATAATTAATCCCGGCACACCAATTGCTGCTGGACTCATATAAACCACTCCTTCTTCTTATGTTATCTAACTTATTATGTATTTTAATTCTAGAAATCTATTATACACGCTAACCTTTTGTTTTGCTAGATAAAGTTCTTCCCAATTAGCCTATCATATATGTTCATTATATTTAATTCATAATACTTTAATTTGCAATATATGATATACTTTTAAACATATAATTTATACTACAGGAGAGATGCACATGTCTGATGATAAAAAGAAAGACACAAAAGAACAAAACAATCAGCCAATTCAAGAATCCAGACGTCGTTTCTTAAAAAACTCCGGATTAGTTGCTGGAGGGATTGTTGGTGGTAGTTTACTAGGAACATTTATAGATAATCCATTTAAAACAGTAGATGTTTCCTCCGATAATGTTGAGAAGCCAGTGAAAGAATTCACTGAATCTAGAATGTTCTTCACTCGTTATGATGATTTTGAAGTATTAAAAGCAGCAGTTGAAAGGATTTATCCAGAAGATGACAATGGACCTGGTGCAATTGGTTTAGGCGTACCATACTTCATTGATAAACAATTAGCTGGTCCATATGGTTCCAACAAGTATGATTATATGAAAGGACCTGTTCAGGAAGTTAAAGTTGCTTCATCATATCAAACATTAATGACGCGCGGTGAAGTTATCATTGAAGGTCTTCGTAAATTAAATGATGAAGCTGTAAAACGTCATGACGCAAAGTTCCCTGATTTGGAAGGTGAACAACAAGATGAATTATTATCAGCAATGGAAACTGGTGAAATTGAATTAGTTGGAGTAAAAAGCCCTACTTTCTTTAACTTATTACGTCAGTTAACAATTGAAGGCGCATATGCTGATCCACTTTACGGTGGAAATAAAGATATGATGGGATGGAAAATGAAAGAACATCCTGGAATTCGTGCAGGTTACAGTGATTTAATTGAGGAAGAAGAGTTCCAAATCGTTGAACAAATAAGCTTAAAAGATTATCAACGCTAATATACATAATGTAATAAAGTAGGAGGCTTTTTATGGCTATAAAATTAGACAAAGTAGATGTTGTTGTTGTTGGTACTGGTTGGTCTGGTGGAATTCCATCTGCCGAATTAGCGAAAAAAGGACATAAGGTAGTGGCTTTAGAACGGGGAAAAGATCATGACCATAGTGATTTTGTTGGTTCAAAAGATGAGTTACGTTATGCATCTCGATATGAAATTATGACAGATAACTCTATTTCGACAGTTACAGCTCGTGGTAGTTTAGATGATGAAGCATTCCCGCTTCGTACACAAAGAGAAAATTTTGAAGGAAACAATGTTGGGGGAAGTAGTGTACACTGGTCAGGTGTTACACAACGTGGACGTAAATTTGACCTTCAAGCACGTACAATTACAGTTGAAAAATATGGGGAAGGTAAAATCCCTAAAGATATGAATTTACAAGATATGGGAATTTCATATGATGAGTTAGAACCATATTTTGACCAATTTGAAAAAACAGCTGGAACTTCTGGTGAGGAAGATCCGAAAGGTCCACCCCGTAGTGATGCTTATCCCACGGGACCAATGCGTGCATCTTATCCAGTAAAACTTTTCAAAGAGGCTGCATCAAACCTAGGATATCACCCAATCATGGTTCCTTCTGCTAACCTTTCTGAGCAGTATGAAAATCCGGATGGTGAAACAATAAACGCATGTCAATACTGTTCATTCTGTATGATGTACGGTTGTGACTTCGGTGCGAAATCTGACCCGGTTGCAACGGTTATTCCGACGGCTAAGAAAACAGGTAATTTTGAATTACGTACAAATTCATATGCACGTCGTGTTACACATAAAAATGGTAAAGCAACAGGTGTCTTATATGTAGACATGCGTACAGGTATTGAATATGAGCAACCTGCTGATGTTGTTATTTTAGCTGGTTATCCAATTACAAATACACGTATGATGTTACTTTCAAAGATTGGTAAACCATATGATCCTAAAACAGGCGAAGGAGTAATCGGTAAGAACTCCGCTGGATTAACATCTCCAGGTGGAAGTGCAACTGGTTTTTTCGAGGATAAAAAATTCAACCTATTTATGGGTTCGGGAGCACTAGGTGGTACATTTAGTGACCTTGATAGTGACAACATCGATAACTCCGACCTGGACTTCATCGGTGGTGGAATTTGCGAAATCCGTCAACGTGGTTCGGGTCCAATCGGTTCAAACCCAGTTCCACAAGGAACACCAAGCTGGGGGAAGGAATACAAGGAAAAATCACTTTACTACAATAACCGTGCGTTAAGCGTCGGATTCATGTCACCATCATTTGGGTGGAAATTCAATTATATGGACTTAGACCCGAACTATACAGATATGTTTAATGATCCATTATTGCGTATTACACACTCTGTAACAGAGCAAGACCAAAATTACTCGGAGTATTTTAGTGACCGAGCAGAAGAGATTATGAAAGAAATGGGCGCAGACATTATTGAAAAATCATCACCACCTCAAGGATGGAGTCATACACAAGGATATGGTGAGACAAGTGGTGGGGTAATTATGGGAGATGACCCAGAAATTTCTGCAGTAAACAACTATTCTCAAGTTTGGGATATGGAAAATTTATTTGTTATCGGTGCATCAGCTTTAACACATAAAATTCCTCAACAAACAGGTACAATCGGTGCTTTAGCATACCGTGCAGCAGAAGGTATTGACAAATACTTGTCAGATGGTGGCGGTTTATTAGTCGAAAAAAAATCTGAAACACAAAATGCATAAATACACCGACCAATAGTAATTATGAAACAGGACGTAAAATCATCCTACAGACAATAATAATTGTGTAGGATGGATCTTACGTCCTAGTTTTTCATCTTGGTTTTTTTTTGTAGAAAGGGTGTTATCCAATTGACGCATAAAATAGCACGAATACTCGCACTCACTCTAATAGCCACACTGGCTGCTTGTAGCAATAGTAAGATTGAGACAAATATGTCTTCTACTATTGCTAGTTTTGAATTTACCGACCACTATAATCAACCTTTTGCATCCGTGCAGTTAGAAGATCATTGGTGGATTGCCTATTTTTTCTATACGAATTGTAAAATGGTTTGCCCACAAACAACTGCTAATATAGTTAACGTACAAGACGCATTATATGCAGATGGATTGAAGCCACCTATAATAGGTTTTAGTGTTGATCCGGACTTTGATAAGCCAGAAATATTACTCGATTATGCGGAGACATATGACGCTAATTTAGAAAATATGACTTTCTTAACTGGATATGATTTTGACATGATCAAAAATCTATCAAACGAATCTTTTAAAACTGTATTGGATGGTGGTGGGCCAGATGATCATGCCTATGCACACAGTACATCATTCTTTCTCATTAATCCAGATGGAAAAATAATCAAACGGTATGATGGTCTCTCAAAAGGTGATCTAGACATACTTATAGAAGATGTCAAAAAAGTTATGTAAAAAACGAAAGTCGATTATCATGGAGAATTAAAAAATCAGTACGCGTCAAAAGCCCACACCTAGTATTATGGCATGGGCTGTTTGACGCGTACGTATATACTAACTCAAGCATCTGTGTTGACTAACACCGACACCCATTTTGAACATTTAAAGTAAATGATTTCCCACAAATTCCTTACCGGAAAGCTAGACATATCATATGAATACTGTCTTTTAATCACATTGAGGGCTTTTTATTTCAATGTCCAAATGGATATCCTTTTGCTGTTAAAACCTTGGGAGACAGAATGAGAAGGATTATGAAATATATTGATATTAAAAAGGAATTAACCCCACTTCTTTTAGACATTCCCATATTTTAATGATGACAGAATCTGGGATTGATTTACTCACAATTATGCAGCGGGTAGGTCATGAGGATCCAGATATGACTCTAAAGGTATATACCCATGTAACAGAAAAAATGAAGATTAAATTAATAGATAATTTATCCATGATGAACAAAGAGTTACTCGAACAACTATCATTTTAAAATAAATGCTACCTCTTCATTAAAAAACGAGGTTCTCCCTTAGGAAAACCCCGTCATATCAAGCTTTATTATGATGTAATTACATCATTCCCGGCATGCCCATGCCGCCCATGTCAGGCATTCCGCCGCCTGCGTTTTCTTCAGGCAGGTCTGCAACTACTGCTTCTGTTGTTAAGAACATAGCTGCAACAGATGCTGCGTGTTGTAATGCAGAACGAGTAACTTTTGTAGGGTCAACAATTCCTGCGTCAACCATGTTTACCCACTCGCCTTTAGCAGCGTCAAAACCGATGCCTACTTCTTCGCCTTTTAGACGCTCAACAACGATGGATCCTTCAAGACCAGCGTTTTCAGCGATTTGACGAACTGGCTCTTCTAACGCACGTAGTACGATATTTGCACCAGTTGCTTCATCGTCTTCAAGTTTTAGTTCTGCAACTTTATTGTATACATTAATTAATGCAGTTCCTCCACCTGATACGATTCCTTCTTCTACTGCAGCACGAGTTGAGTTAAGCGCATCTTCCATACGTAACTTACGCTCTTTCAATTCTGTTTCTGTAGCTGCACCAACTTTAACAACTGCAACTCCACCAGCTAACTTAGCTAAACGCTCTTGTAGTTTTTCCTTATCGAACTCAGAAGTTGATTCTTCTGCTTCCGCACGAATTTGGTTTACACGAGCTGCAATCGCTTCTGGGTTTCCAGCACCTTCAACAATCGTTGTATTCTCTTTAGAAACAACAACTTTAGCTGCACGCCCTAACTGGCCAATTTCAGTTGATTTTAAATCTAATGCTAAATCTTCTGTAATTACTTCTCCACCAGTTAAAATTGCAATATCTTCTAACATTGCTTTACGGCGGTCACCGAATCCTGGAGCTTTTACTGCAACAGCATTAAATGTTCCACGTAGTTTGTTAAGTACTAATGTTGCAAGTGCTTCACCTTCAACATCTTCGGCAATGATTAGAATAGATTTACCCTCTTGAACAACTTGTTCTAATACTGGTAAAACTTCTTGGATATTTGTAATCTTTTTATCTGTAATTAAAATGTATGGATTTTCTAAAACAGCTTCCATTTTGTCTTGGTCTGTAACCATGTAAGGAGAAGCATATCCACGATCAAATTCCATACCTTCTACAACTTCTAGTTCTGTAGAGAAACCTTTTGATTCTTCGATTGTGATAACACCGTCGTTACCTACGCGTTCCATAGCTTCAGCGATAAGCTGTCCTACTTGTTCATCACCTGAAGAAATAGATGCTACTTGTGCAATCGATTCTTTATCTTCGATGTTTTTAGAAATGCCTTTTAATCCTTCAACTGCTGCTTCAACCGCTTTTTCGATTCCACGGCGAATTCCTACTGGGTTTGCACCTGCAGTAACGTTTTTAAGGCCTTCACGAATCATTGCTTGTGCTAAAACAGTTGCAGTTGTTGTACCGTCTCCAGCTACATCATTTGTTTTAGACGCAACTTCAGATACAAGTTGTGCACCCATGTTTTCAAATGCATCTTCTAATTCAATTTCCTTAGCAATTGTAACACCATCGTTTGTAATTAATGGTGAACCGAAGCTTTTACCTAAAACAACATTACGTCCTTTTGGTCCTAATGTTACTTTTACAGCGTTTGCTAATGTGTCCACTCCGTTTAGTAAGGATTTACGAGCTTCTTCACTAAATTTAATTTCTTTAGCCATAACTTAAAGTACCTCCTTAAAAAATTTACCTTCTATGTTTTATATTCATACTCATGTCGCAATCAAACCTATTACTGAACGATTGCTAATATGTCACTTTCACGTAAAATCAAGTATTCTTTACCTTCGTACTTTACTTCAGTCCCTGCAAATTTCGAGAAAATAATATGATCATTTTCTTCTACTTCTAGTGCAACTTTTTTACCGTCAACAATTGCACCTGAACCTACTGCTACCACTTTACCTTCTTGTGGCTTCTCCTGTGCAGAGTCTGGTAGAACGATACCACTTGCAGTTTTTTCCTCCTGCTCAACAAGTTCGATCACTACACGATCTCCTAATGGTTTAATCATGTAAAGAAACCTCCTTAGTCCGTTAACTGTATTTTTTCTTTTATTAGCACTCAAGACTCGCGAGTGCTAATACCAATTATTATATTAAATAATTCCAATTTAAAATGCAAGTGTTATCTATTCGTTTATTAAAATAATTCTATTTTCTTCATTAAGTAATATCAAGCAGAAAACGTTACTTTTAAAATAGTAAATTAACATTGTGTGCATTTCATATAACATAAAAAACAAGTTATGCTATCCGAATAAAAAACTGCCGATTATTCTCGACAGTTTTTTACTTTTTATTGTGGGATTGAAATTTTCCCTTCCCTGATTGCTTCTATAAAATAGCCAATTTGCAGTTCAATTCTTCTTTTTATGTCATCATCTATGATGGGGTTTTTATATTCGGTATTAATTTGACTATCTAATATATATACTCCTTGTAAACTATGACCTTTTAATATAGAAATTAACGGTTTTAACGTATACTCAATTGCTAGGAGATGGTTTGGGCTACCTCCCGTCATAATCGGAAAGACCGGTTTCGATTTAAAAATATCTTGTGGTAGAATATCTAATAATGCTTTTAATACACCTGGATACGATGCTTTATAAACCGGAGATGCAATGATCACACCTTTTGCTTCCTGTATTTGTTTTGCAATTTTTTTGATCGTTTCACTGTCGTACTTTCCATAAAATAAATCTTCTAATGGAATTTCATTCACTAAAATATGAGAAACTGAGAACTGCTCTTCTTCTTTTAATTTCGCACCCAAATAAGAGAGTATTTGATTGGAACGGGAAAATAAAGAGGGACTGCCTGATATTAAGACAATATTACTCATCTTACCAACCTTTCTGTAAATTTATTATACAATCGGACCTACTTTGGTAAACTGATTAATTGGTTTAGTTAATCCTAAGTGATCTCTTAGTGTATCACCTTTGTAGTCCTTTCTAAACAAACCACGCTCTTGCAGAATCGGAACAACTAGATTTACAAAATTTTGCAGGTCTCGTGGCAATAATGGAAATTGGATCATAAACCCATCAGTCGCTTTATCTGTAAACCATTTTTCCATCTCATCTGCAATTTGAGTTGGTGTTCCGACAAATGCATCCTTTTTAGCAGAACTGAAAAACCTTGTATATAAATCTCTAACCTTTAAATCTTCTTCATCAATTATTTTCTTTATTTCATTAAAATTACTTTGAATGCTGTTAACCTTTGGAAATTTTACCTCCTTTGCAGGAGTGTCAAGTGAGTATTTTGAAAAGTCAACATTCCCCATATAGCCAGAAATAAATTTTAAGCTTTCATACGGATCCGTTAAGTGAAGCAATTCCTCATATCTTTGCTGTGCAATTTCTTCTGTTTCTCCTACGATTGGAGAGATTCCGTGGAAGATAAGCAATTCTTCCTCTTTGCGATTAAAATCTTTTAATTGACCTTTTAATTTTTTATAATACTTTTTCGCCTCTTCTATATGATCCCATTTAGTAAAAATAACTTCAGCCGTTCTTGCTGCTAGACGTTGACCAGGGACAGAAGCGCCAGCTTGAATCATAACTGGTTGACCTTGCTCTGATCTTGCAATATTTAACGGACCTTTCACAGAAAAATAGGTCCCTTTAAAATTAATCTCATGCACTTTCTTGCGATCATAAAATTGGCCCGACTCTTTATCATATATAAAAGCGTCATCTTCCCATGAATCCCATAAGCCTTTAACAATATCGACAAATTCTTCCGCTCTTTCATAGCGATGATCATGCTCCCAGTGCTTCTCTCTGCTGAAGTTTAAAGCTGTTTCTCCTGTTGCATCTGCTGTTGTAACAACATTCCATCCAGCTCTTCCTCCACTAATATGGTCTACTGAAGCAAATTGACGAGCTAATACATACGGTTCACTGTATGTCGTTGAGGCAGTCGCTCCTATGCCTACTTTTTCTGTTGCCGATGCTAATGCAGTAGTTAATACAATCGGATCGAACCGATTTAAAATCTGTGGATGTGATTCATGATTAATTGCTAAACTATCGGCAATGAATACAATATCAAATTTTCCTTCCTCCGCAATTTTTGCCTGTTCGATTAACGCATTAATATTAATGCTGGCATCTGGTTGGGATAAGGGATGTCGCCACGAGGCCACATGCATCCCTGTTCCAACTAAATAAGCTGCAAGTTTCATTTCTCGATGTTGAACCAATAATCTCCCTCCTTATTTATTTGAGTACGTTTCTTTGTACGTGGCTAATTCCTCTAAAGTTATAAACGTTGGAATATAGTTACCATCGTACGTCTCTTTAATAAATTCTTTTGTTTCTTCTGATTGATAAAGAGAAACAAGTTTCTGTAGTTTTTCTTTATCTTTATCTTCACTTCGAGCGGCAATAATATTAATATAAGGTTTTGCTGTTGCACTTTCATGAAACAAGGCATCTTTTAATGTCAATCCCGCTTCGACTGCAATTCCATTACCAATGACAGAAACTCCTGTATCTTCCATCGCTCTTGGCGTATTAAAGCCATCAACTGGAATTAATTCTAAATTCTTAGGGTTTTCTTTTACTTTTTCTTCGCCGCCAAATCCATCAAATTCATCCACTACCGTAATCAAACCTGCTTCCTGAAGAAGAAGTAATGCCCGCCCCCAGTTAGATTGATCATTTGGGATCGCTATTTGAGATCCGTCTGGTATTTCTTCAATCGATTCATATTTACTAGAGTATATTCCAAGCGGTGCAATGATTGTTGTTCCAATTGGGACAATATCACTTTTTGTTTTAGTATTAAAAGTATCTAAATAGGCGATATGCTGAAAAGCATTCACATCAATTTCACCATCTCTTAATGCCTCATTTGGATCATAAGTCGATGAAAAGTGAACAAGTTCTATATCTAACCCTTCTTCTTTTGCTCTATCTTTCAAATATTCCCATGTTCGTAATTCTGAACTTCTGATCCCTACTTTAATTGCATCATCATTTGAAGAAGTACTTTTTGAGCAACCGACAAGTAGTAGTAATCCAATAACTAACAGAGTTAATATCCCACGTTTTTTCGACATAAATAATCTCCTTTTCAAACTGTTATGATACCCGTCTGATCTTTCGTTCCAGTGTATTTCCGATGCTTTGAATAATCTGTACGAGAAGAACGAGTATGACTACTGTTACAAAAATTGTTATCGTATCAAAACGTTGATATCCGTACGTAATTGCAACGTCACCAAGTCCCCCTCCACCGACTGCACCAGCCATTGCAGTTGCTCCAATTAAACTGATTGTCGCTGTGGTTACACTTAAAACGAGAGAAGCAAATGCCTCTGGCAATAGAAATTTACGGATAATTTGAAA
Organism: Pseudogracilibacillus sp. SE30717A; assembly: GCF_037071985.1. Taxonomy (NCBI): domain Bacteria; kingdom Bacillati; phylum Bacillota; class Bacilli; order Caryophanales; family Bacillaceae; genus Pseudogracilibacillus; species Pseudogracilibacillus sp. SE30717A. The sequence goes on from NZ_JAXHDF010000015.1 coordinate 68,968, forward strand.
TGGGGTAGCACCCATTGCTTTTGCGGCTTCAATAATTCCATCGTCAACTTCTAACAAAGAATTTTCTACTAATCTAGAAAAATAAGGTCCAATATGAAGTACGAGTGGAACAATTGCTGCAGAAGTTCCAATCGAAGTTCCTACAATGAGTCTTGTAAACGGAATAATTGCGACTAGCAATATAATAAACGGGATAGATCGCAAAACGTTTACGATTGGATTTAAAATAGAAAAGATGAATTTATTCTCTAATACGTGTCCTCTTCTGGTGACAACAAGTGTAATTCCTAAAAAGATCCCTAGTATGCTTCCAAAAAACAAAGCAATACTAACCATGTACAACGTTTCCCATAGCGCGTTCAGAATAATATCTGTTCCTATTTCCACTCTCCTCTACCTCCTTTACTTCCACTTTTTCCTGTATAGCATAATGAATTCCCCGTTCAATTTCTTCCTGCCGTCCGATTAACTCGATAATCAAATTACCGAAGGATGCTTGCTGTAGTTCTGTAATATTTCCAAATAAAATATTTACTTCGATATTGAATCGTTTAGCTAGTTGAGATATGATAGGCTTTCCTGAACTATCACCTAGAAATTTGAAATTAAAAATACGCCCGTCATATTTGTTCGATTCCAGCATTTTATAAACTGAAACTGGAACATCATCTCGCACAATTGATTTGACAAAGTTGCTCGTCGTTTCTTTCTGAGGCTTAGTAATAATATCAAATACATTTCCAGTTTCTATCACACGTCCGTTTTCCATAACAGCAACTCGATTACAAATTTCTTTTATCACTTCCATTTCATGAGTGATGATTAAGATTGTGATTTTATATTGTTCATTAATTTTCTTTAATAAGTTTAATATGGAAACAGTCGTTTGCGGGTCTAAGGCAGACGTCGCTTCGTCACAAAGCAGAACGGAAGGATTCGTAACAAGTGCCCGCGCGATTCCGACTCGTTGCTTTTGTCCTCCTGATAATTGATCAGGATAGCTGTGCACTTTATCAGATAGACCAACAAATTCCAATGTTTCAATAACACGATTTTCTATTTGACGTTTATTACCTTTGCTCAATGTTAGTGGGAGGGCAACATTTTCAAAAACAGTTTTTGAATTAAGTAAATGAAAATGCTGAAAGATCATCCCAATTTTTTTCTGTTCTTCTCTTATTTTTCGTTTCGATAATTTCGCTAGGTTTTTTCCATCAACTATAACTTCTCCGCTCGAAGGACTTTCTAATAAATTCACGGTACGTATTAACGTACTTTTGCCAGCCCCGCTAAAACCGATAACACCGAATATATCTCCTTTATTAACGGTTAAATTAACATCTTTTAAGGCTTCAATTGTTTGGGTCTTGCTTCTAAACGTTTTTGAGACATGTTGAAATTTTATCAACTGCTTCACTCCTCTCTCTTCTTGAAACTTTTAAAAGGCTGGTACAACCGCTCCCTCATATTCTTTCTCAATAAATTCTCGTACTTTATCGGATGTTAATGCATCTGCTAATTTTTGAATAGCTGCATCCTCTTTGTTATCAGAACGTGTCACTAGAATATTGACGTATGGAGACTCACTATCCTCAATAATTAGGGCATCTTCTAACGGTACAAACCCACCTTCTAAAGCATAATTCGTATTTACTGCTGATGCTTCTACATCATCAAGTGAATGAACTAGCAGAGCACTTTCAACTGCAATAAATTCAATGTTTTTCTCATTTTTCGTTATATCTTCTAATAAATAATCTCCATCTTTTTTATCACTTAATTCAATAACTCCGTTGGCTGCAAATAGTTCAAGGGCACGAGAAAAATTTACTGGATCTTTCGGAATTGCAACTTGAGCATTTTGAGACAGCTGATCAATGGATTCAATTTCTTTTGAATATACTCCAAATGGTTCGATATGAATTCCTTTGACATTTACTAAATCCAAACCACTATCTTCATTTACTTGTTCTAGATAAGGTGTATGCTGAAAAAAGTTAGCATCAAATTGACCATCTGCCGTCTGTTGATTGGTCTGAATCCCATCCGAAGTAATTGATATATCTAAGCTGATCCCTTCTTGCTCGAGATCTTCTGCAACAAACTCTAACAGCTCTGCATGTGGGATAGACGATGCGCTAATTTTCAACGTAACATCCTCTTGATTTGCTTTCTCTTTTGTGTTGCCTGAAGCTTGATTTCCACAACCAATTAAAAGAAACAATCCAGCAAACAATGTTATAAATACCGGTATCTTTTTATTCATCTTTTTTCTCCTTCTCTCATTTTAAATGAATAACATTGAATCTGATTTCCATTTTTTATATAGTCTTTTGAATCATCTCGGATAAATCCGTATTTTTCATATAAACGTATAGCTCCAGACATTGCTTTAGTCGTGTGTAGATAAATAGCATTGACATGCTTATTTTTAGCGTAAGAAATTGCTTGATCGAGTAATTTTCTGGCAACACCTAATCCTCTAACATTAGGCCGAACTGCTAAAAAGCGAATAATGGGAGCATCGATTTCAAGTCCTGGCAGCTGATAAGCCTCAGAAGCTGAACAAAACAATTGCATTGTCCCTACGATTTCTTTCTGAAAAATAGCAACATATATGGCATCAATTCTTTCATTATCGACAGATGCTTTGATTTCTTCTTGATATTTTCCCCAACGTTCATTCGTAAACGACTCTTTATACTCCCCATAACTAACCATTAACAACTCTCTTACAATTTCTCTTTCTGAATCTTTCATTTCCCTCACGATCAACAAGTCCTTCCTCTCCTCTATTTTCACTCCTCCTTATCCAATGTATTCCTATTATAAAACTTGGAATTATATTAATATAAATTGCCTTTTATAAAAAGGCATACATTTTTTTAGTATAATGTAGACAATTTTCGGTGCCGGTTTTGCTTAAAAGGTAAATTCAACTGTTCTCTAAGTGTCTGGTGCCCTTCATGGAGTTCGTAATAACCACGTTCTCTTAATATTGGAACTACTTCACAAATAAAATCATGATACAAATCGCCTAGTACGGGAATGGTTAACACGAAACCGTCCGCTGCTTCTTGTTCTATCCAATCAATCATTTGAAACGCAATTTGTTCCCCGGTTCCAATAAAAGCGCTTTTAGGGGTAGTAACTCTTTGAGCGACTTCTTTTAAGGTTAGCTGTTCTTCTTGTGCGAATTGTTTAATATGATCTGTCACAGATTGAAAACTATTTTTTCCTACTTCTCCTATATCGGGGAAAGGCTTATCTAAAGGATATTGAGAAAAATCATGATGATCAAAATAGCGCCCTAAATAATTAAGTGCTTCATCAATTGATACAAGTTCCGTCAATTGTATATATTTTTTCTCCGCATCTTCCTCGGATGTTCCGACAATAGGAGTTAAACTTGGAAAAACAAGAATTTCTTCTGGATCTCTTCCATTTTTCTTTGCTCTAAATTTTACATCCCGATAAAATGCTTTTGCTTTTTCAATAGTATCTTGGTTCGTAAAAATAACATCCGCTTTTCTCGCTGCAAAGTCTTTTCCTGTTTCTGAAGATCCCGCCTGGAAAATAACTGGTTGACCTTGGAGAGAGCGTTCGATATTTAAAGGTCCTTTAACAGAGAAAAACTTTCCTTCATGATTTAATGAGTGTAATTTATCGTCTTCGAAAAACACACCGCTCTCTCTGTCCCTTATAAACGCATCATCTTCCCATGAATCCCATAGACCTTGAACGACGTTTACATGTTCTTCAGCCTTTTCATAGCGAACGGCATGTTCAGGGTGTACACCTTTATTATAATTACTTGCACTTCCTTCTAGAGGGGAAGTAACTACATTCCACCCAGCCCGCCCATTACTTACTTTATCTAAAGAAGCAAATTGACGAGCGACCGTATATGGTTCACTATATGAAGTCGATAAAGTACCGACAAGTCCAATTCGGTCTGTAACAGTAGCCAGTGCCGAAAGTAAGGTGAGTGGCTCGAACCGGTTTAAAAAATGTGGGATTGATTTTTTATTTATATATAAGCCATCCGCAACAAAAACGAAGGATAGACCGGCTTTTTCTGCTATTTTTGTTATTTCTATATAATGCTTAATATTTACACTTGCATCTAAAGGTACGTCTTTACTTCTCCAAGCGTTCATATGGGAACCAGGACCATTAATCATCAACCCTAATTTTATTTTTTTGCTCAATTGGACACCTGCTTTCTATTATTGTTTCCGATTCTATTTGGACGTAATAATTTAAACGACTTCTTTCTTTCATCTTCTTTTTGAAGTGGGGTATGCAATATAAATTCATCAATATCATACGTCTTATGCAAAAAGTCTAATTCACTCTTTATCTTTTCTGAAGTTCCTTTAATTATTGCAACCTCCTTCTCTATTACCTCAAACGATTCTGTCGTTTGTCTCTTCAAAGCATTAACCTGTTCGGCAGATTGTACGAGAAGTTTTCGCCCTTTCTCAAAAATAACTTGGTATAGTTTTAACTCTTTTGCCAGATCGTCTGCTTCTTTGTTGGAGTCAGCTGCCAATACTGCCACGGCAACAATCAATTTACCTTCTGGATACATATTACGATACGTCTGGGAGGCTGCTTTTAAAGCTTCATCATCGCTATTTAAAAAACGCGCAAAAACAAAATGCGTCTGTAACTTGGCTGCTAGCTCTGCACTGTTCGCACTCCCACCAAGCAGAAATACATCTGGCTTGATGATTGGCTCCGGCATTACTTTAATTCCTTCCAACGGATGCCCTTTTGGGATTTCCTCATCGATTAACTGTTTTACAAATGTATATCGTTCATTAAAATCAGATCCATTGTTTAATGTTCCGTATTGTAGTGCTTTAGTGGATAAATCAAAGCCGCCTGGAGCTTTCCCAATTCCTAAATCAACCCTGCCTGGCGCTAAGGAAGATAAGACATAAAAATTCTCAGTTACTTTATATGGACTATAATGTTGTAACATCACTCCTCCAGACCCTATATTTATGTTTTCAGTCTGTGCTAATAAATGTGCGATCATTATTTCCGGAGAACTTCCTGCTACATTTTTCATGTGGTGATGTTCAGAAACCCAAAAACGTTTATACCCCCAATCTTCAGCATCTTTTGCTAATTCAATTGTACTTTTAAACGCATCCGTTGCGTGTTTCCCTGGAAATATTGGACTTTGATCTAGAATTCCTAACTCATATCCCATCTTTATTCCTCCATTTAAAAAGCCTCTTCCTTTTTAATTAAGAAGAGGCCATAACAAACTATCTCTTCTTATTTTTAAGTTATGATAACTTTCTGGATTTGGCACATCACTTCAAAAGTTGTTGCCGAGGCTTCATCAGGCCAGTCCTTCCACCTCTCTTTATAAGAATTACGTTTACTATATTTAATTTATTATTTATCCTATATGTTTACTGTGATTTAAGTTGTGTTTAATCATATCCCATAATTTTACTTCCGTCAATACGTTTTATAACTATTTTTTAAAATGGGCTTCTTTCACATATAACAGCATTTCTCAAATAATCTTTCACTAATCCTATTGAAACACTTGTCTCCATTCTGCTTTCTTAGCAAGCATTTTACGCGCATTTTCTTGGGCTCCTTCTAAACTATGACTTGCTGCCCAGCCACATTGAACTTCATTACAAGCCGGAACCTCTGTCGCATTAAGCACATCTTCTAATACTTTTTCTACTAATAATAAGATTTCATCGTAATTATCATGATTAATTACGGATAAATAATACCCTGTCTGACACCCCATTGGACTGATATCAACAATTTTATCTGAATGATTTCTACTCAATTCCGCCATTAAATGCTCTAATGAATGGATAGCCGGCATTTCCATATGCTCCTTGTTAGGTTGTGTAAACCGTAGATCATACTTATAAATTTCATCACCATTAATTCCTTTACTTACTCCTGCTAGACGGATATATGGGGCCTTAACTTTCGTATGATCTAAATTAAAACTCTCTACATTTAGCTTTTCGACTTTACTCATTTTCTATCTCCTCCTATATCTTTTTTATTAGTTAACTTTAATAAATCTTTCGCACTCTCGTACAAGAATTTTGCTGCTGGCATCAAGGCTAATTCATCAATTGTAAATTTCGGATGATGCCAATCTTCTGTACCATTTGTACCAAAAAATACAAATGCACCTCTTATATCCTCCAAATAATGTGAAAAGTCTTCCCCACCCATAGACGGTTCGGGATCAATTACTGTTAATAGCTGTTTTTCAGCAGTCCGGTGAAGGGACTGATTAACTTTTAGATCATTTATTAATGCTGGTGGTCCAGGATACCAGTGCACCTTCGCTTGTTGACCAAAAGCCAGACTAGTTTGCTGGACAACTAATTCAAATCGTTTCTTCACTTCTTGACGTATAGAATTGCTAAACGTACGAATTGTTCCTTCTAACGTTACTTTATTAGGAATTACATTCCAAGTATTGCCCCCAACTATCCTTGTAATGCTAATTACAGCACCTTCCAAAGGGGACACATTTCTACTGACAATTGTCTGTATTGCTGTAATCAGATGAGCGGAAGCAACAATAGGATCATGCCCAGCATGAGGAAGTGCAGCATGACTTCCTTTTCCGTTGATTTCCACGATAAATCGATCAACAGCTGCCATCATGGCGCCATTTTTAAGTCCTATTGTCCCTACAGGCAAATCTGGCTTATTATGAAGTCCAATGATGTAGTCGATATCTTTTAATTGTTCATCTGCTTTTACTAATTCAGCGCCGCCGCCAGACTCTTCAGCTGGTTGAAACAATAAGCGAATGGAACCTGGTAAAGTATCTTTACTTTTTTGGAGTAGATAAGCTGCACCAATTAATGCAGCAGTATGAAAATCATGTCCACAGGCATGCATCTTGCCTTTTACCTTCGATGCATATGGCAAATTTGTCTCTTCCTCAATCGGCAATGCATCAATATCTGCACGAATTGCTACTTTAGGAGAATCATATTTACCCTTAATATCTGCGAAAACACCTGTTTTTAATGTCGTTCTCTTAATGACGATGTTTTTTTCTGTCAGCCATTCCTTTATCCGTTTTGTTGTTTCATACTCTTCCAATGATAATTCAGGGAATTGATGTAATTGTCGACGAATATCGATTAAGCGAGCCTCTAATTCAGCGTAATCCATTTTCTCCCCCTTATATTAATATGCATTATTCCTATTAATTAACTTGGTTTTGTATTACTATATCATCCAATTATAGTAAATGCAATATTCGATTCCCATATTCTTCAAGGCAGTTTGTTAGAAGATGGATGAATTCACGTGTATTAACGTAAAATATGTTATGATACTTTATGTAAAATTTAATTGATAAAGGAGTTTATTTACTTGTTTCCAAAACGATACTGGTTTGTTTTTCTAACTTACGTGTTAATGTTACTAGTGACTGCTTTTGTTCCAGTTTTTATTTATTTTATTTTTACTGTTAACGTATTCGAAGCTGCATTATATACCAATGTTGTCGGCTTTATTATTGGCACAATTATCGTCTTATGGTTAATGCGTAAAGACATAAAAGAAGAAAATAACGTATCTTCCTTATCTGCTGGACAAATTATCGGGTGGACAGCGTTAGGAGTCCTTCTAGCATGGATTGTACAGATTATCGCTGTTAATATTGAGATAGAATTATTAGGAATAAATCCGACTTCAGAAAACACCGAACTTATCGTGGAACTAACAAAACTTAATCCAATATTTTTTCTTATTCCTGCAATTACTGCGCCTATCTTAGAAGAATTAATTTTTAGAAAAATTTTATTCGGTACGCTCTATAAAAAAATGAACTTTTTCTTGGCCGCTATTATTTCTTCTTCTATTTTTGGAGTACTTCATATGGACTTAACTCATACACTAATCTATGTTTCGATGGGATTTGTCTTTGCTTATATATATGTGAAAACAAAGCGAGTGATTGTTCCAATTTTTGTCCATATGACTTTAAATACGGTAACTGTTTTAGGCCAGATATTTATAGATCCCGAACAGTTGGAGCAAATAGAAAAGTCGATGTTTATATTTTTTGGGGGTTGATGTAATTTGAGAATGGCAATACTTTATTTTTTAATGGGAATATTTTTCGCATATTTAGCTTTTACTTATGCAAAAGAAACCGTTTGGAATGCGACCACGATTTTACTTGCGTTAGTGGCCACCCTTGATTTTGGTATGGGTTACCGCTATTTGCGTATGCATCAGAAAAATCAATCAAAATGAAAAAACCGGAGCTTTATTTATTGCTCCGGTTCTTTTTTATTGTAACGGATAATTTTTTAAAAAATACACAAATGACTGCAATTCAACAGATAGGTCAATATGATGAATACGTATATGCTCGGGAATGGTTAATCTAGCGGGAGTGAAATTTAAAATACCTTTAACTCCATTTGCTATGAGCCGATCGGAAATCTCCTGAGCAGCAGATGCAGGAACAGTGAGAATAGCTACCTCCACATTTCCTATTTCGTTTTCTAAATCATCGATATGATAAATCGGTACACCTCCGATTAACGTACCTGCTTTTTTCTTAGATCGATCAAATGCCATTGCAATTTTCGTATTATTATTTCTTAAAAAATTATAATTAAGTAAGGCTGTGCCGAGATTTCCTACACCGATTAATGCTACTTCAGTAACTTCGTCTTGTGCTAAAGTAGTTTTAAAAAACTCAAGTAAATAATCTACATTGTATCCATAACCTTTCTTACCTAGTGCTCCAAAATAAGAAAAGTCTCTCCGAATTGTAGCGGAGTCAACTTTAACTGCATCACTTAATTCTTTTGATGATACGCGTGTTTTCCCCTGATTATGTAAGTTTGATAAAAATCTATAATATAAAGGCAAACGTCTAGCTGTTGCTTGCGGTATTTTACGTTGCACCTTGATTCCCCTCTTTCCACCTATCTCTCTTATCTTTATTTTTTAATAAAGTCTCCAGACTTGCCTCCTGTTTTCGAAAGTAAATACGTTTCTCCGATCACAATACCTTTATCGATCGCTTTACACATATCATATACGGTTAGTGCGGTAGCAGAAGCAGCAGTTAACGCTTCCATCTCGACGCCAGTTGACCCTTTTGTTTTAACCGCTACTTCTATATGAAGTTTATATTTATCATTCTCAACTTTCTCCCAATCAAATAATATGTCCACTCCACTTAAAGATAAAGGATGACACATTGGTATCCAATGAGACGTATTTTTAGCTGCCATAATTCCCGCCACCTGAGCAACAGCTAATACATCTCCTTTTTTCATTTGATTTTCATTTATTTTCCTATATATTTCCTCATCTACATATACACTTGTTTTAGCGGCAGCAGTACGAACGGTTGATTTTTTATCTGTAATATCGACCATTTTTGCTCTACCTTGGTCATTAAAGTGGGTGAAATTTGACATCAATCTTCACTCTTTTCCTTCTATTCTACCCTTAGTTTATCAGATATAATTAGATAAGTCTGAAATAAGCGCCTTTTTCTATCTTAATTAATAGGATTACTAATTGCAGGAAAGGTGATAAATAAGATACACTAGGATGGAATGAGGTGAATAATAGATGATAGTTATGCAATTGAATGATGTCGTTAAATCATTTGCAGGTGAGATAATTTTACAAGGTATAAATATAGAAATAAAAAGTAGAGACCGCATTGCTATTGTCGGAAGAAACGGTGCCGGAAAGTCTACATTACTTAAAATTATGACGGGTGATCTTGACTATGATTCAGGTGAAATTTTTAAACCTCGTGATCTTAGTATCGGTTACTTAGCACAACATAATGACCTAAACTCTAATCATACGATCTGGGAGGAGATGCTAACAGTCTTCACCGAACTTATTGCCGAGGAAAAGGAATTAGAAAATCTAGCGAATAAAATTGAGGTAAGTAGTGCTAAAGGAACCTATGATGAAAAACTAATCAATGAGTATAGTCGAAAACAAGAGCAATTTGAAGAGTCAGGTGGCTATCGTTATAAAAGTGATATAAAAGGTGTCTTGATTGGTCTTGGTTTTCCTGAACAAGATTTCGAATTAGTCGTAAATGATTTAAGTGGTGGACAGAAAACGCGACTCGCTTTAGGAAAACTTTTATTACAACAACCTGAATTACTAATATTGGACGAACCTACAAACCATTTAGATATTACTACTTTAACCTGGTTGGAAAACTACTTAAATAATTATAACGGAGCATTATTAATCGTTTCTCATGATCGTTATTTTCTCGACAAAATAATAAATGTTGTGTATGAAGTTGCACATCAAAAAACAAATAAGTATCTCGGAACATATACAAACTATCTTCATCAAAAAGCGTTAAATTATGAACGGGATATTAAAAAGTATGAAAAACAACAACAAGAAATTAAAGAAATGGAAGACTTTGTTCAACGTAATATCGTGAGAGCTTCCACAACAAAACGTGCTCAAAGTCGAAGAAAACAACTGGAAAAAATGGAGAAACTCGACAAGCCATTAGGAGATGAATCTAGCGCTTCATTCTCATTTGAAGTTGCACGCACTAGTGGGAATGACGTGTTAACGATAGATAATTTCTCTTATACTCATCCTGGCGAAGAAAAACCATTGTTTTCTAATGTATCTTTTACTATTCATCGTGGCGAGAGAATTGCTTTAATAGGAGAAAATGGTGTAGGTAAAACTACTTTATTACGATCAATCATGCAGGAAAGTCAAGAAATAAAGCTTGGTACGAATGTGCAAATTGGATATTATGCACAGGAACAAGAAACATTAAAGCCTACTAATACACTGCTTAGCGAAGTATGGGATGATTTCCCGAATAAAACGGAACAAGAGATACGTACAGTATTAGGTAACTTTTTATTTTCTGGAGAAGAAGTGGAAAAACGTATTTCTATGTTAAGTGGTGGTGAAAAGGCAAGAGTAGCCTTAGCAAAATTAATGTTAAAACGTGCAAATTTCTTAATTTTGGACGAGCCAACAAATCATTTAGACCTTGTTAGTAAAGAAATACTAGAAGCCGCTTTACAAAGCTTCTCTGGTACAATACTATTTGTTTCCCATGATCGATACTTTATCAACAAAATTACAGATCAAGTATTTGATTTACAGCCTGATGGAGTTACTGTCTATCTCGGGAATTACGATTATTATGTAGAGAAAAAGATGGAAGAAGCAGAACGGAAACGATTAGAAGAAAAAACAGAAACACAGGAATCTACTCCTAAACAAGCCAATTTGTCATTTACGGTGCAGAAAAGAATTCAAAGCGAGCAAAGAAAGAAAGAACGTCTAATCACAAAACTTGAAACGGAAATTGAGGAATTAGAAAATAGTTTAGCTGAAATTGAGCTTTCTATGACGGAACCTGATATATTTAATGATCATGAAAAACTACTTGAGCTTACAAACAAATCTCATGAGACGAAGAAGAAAATTAATCAGTTAATGGATGAATGGACAATGCTTCAAGAATAAAAAAACAGTTTGTATGGAACTTTCATTCCTGCAAGCTGTTTTTTAGAATCAAGCACTAATTTATACCATATGAAATATTTTTTGAAAAAGGGCTTAAATAAAGTTAGTTTTTAACTTTTTGCAAGTTTGTCCCGGTCAATTGCTTGTGGAGGCTCCTCCATCCATCCCTCTTTTATCATTAAGCTAGCACCATCTTCGGCATAAAGCGCAGCTTCTGGGATTAATAAGGCATATTTTGCCCCCAAATCTCTTCTTAAGCTTTGTGCCATCGCCATTCCGTAATTTCCAATTCCCGTTGCATTCATTGCTAAAGCATAATACATGATAATTTTGTCCGAAAAAACAGGTGTTGTTGAATCTGAAACCTCATCATCCCAAGTCGAAGTGACAGGTAGATCCTCATTTATAAGATATTGACTTAAGATTTTCATATGTTTTTTGGCAATTTTTTTACCACGTAACATGAATTGCACAACTTCCTTGCCTTTTGCAGTTTGTGCAAATCCAATCATCAATGCTTTCCCAACAGCATTGGTTTCAATATTAACAAATAGATTCGCTATCTCAATGGAAGTAAGTGATCGTTTATTACCAATATAACCTGATAGAAAATGTTGTTTCTTGATAAATTCTGCTTTATCCGGAATAGGTAAATCAGGTGTCTTGTTATAAATACCTTGCTTCAACATCAAGTCACGGGTACGATCCTGTAATTCGACTGCTTTTTTTAATATTCGTTTATGAAAAGTAACCACGTCTGGTCGTGTTGCCAACCCTATTGCTGCTGAGCTAGTCTCCATCGCAATAATAGACATTTGCCTTAAAAACATTAGAATAAAGGAGTCTGAAAAAAGCTTTGGTGCTTTATGATTTACATCTTGATATGTAAATCCAACAGGAATAGGAAAGTTATCTTTTTCAAATATTTCTTTCATCATTAATAAATTGTTTTCTGCAACCTCCTTTGTCCATTCTATTATTGGAGACACTTCGTCATCCTCAGAAGTTGCCAAAAAATATGCATTTGTATATTTAGCAGCTGTATCATTGATATATTGAGTCCACAAGCTAGACATTTCTGCTGATGTTAAATGAATTTTTGTTTTATCTTCCATATATAAAAAACTCCTATCTTATTTTCGAATAGTATCTCACACGATAGAAATTATATGAATAGAAAATCGATATGCTTATAAATGAAATAAAAAGCTTGCAGAGAACATTTTCTCCACAAGCTTTGTTCGTTTAATTAAACAAAAAGTCTTTTTGCCGTGATTGCTCCACTGCAACTCGGTACACAATTCCAAATCCGATCATTGTAGACAACGTTGTACTTCCACCATAACTTATAAATAACAATGGAATTCCTGTGATCGGCATAAGTCCGATCGTCATACCAATATTTTGAAAGGTATGGATTAAAATAAGGGCCATGAAACCAAAACAAATAAACGACCCATAAGGACTGAATTCGAAACTTTTCATTCCTAATGTGACTAGCTTATAAATTAATAAGAAAAATAGGAATATGACAATTGAGCTCCCAATAAATCCAAAACTTTCTCCAATTATGGAAAAGATAAAGTCCGTATGTGCTTCAGGTAAAGCTACTTCTGCATTATTCATTCCTTTTCCTGTTAACTGGCCTGAACCAATAGTTAATAAGGAGCGATCAATTTGGTATCGGTCATCATCCACTTGTTGTGTTGGATCAAACCATGTCATAACTCTGTCAATCTGATATGGTTTAATTCCGAGAACTTTTTGAGACAACTCAGGAAAATTAACGATGAGTAATACAGCCAAGGCAATAGCAGCTATTCCACCGACAATCATTACTAAAAGAATTTTCCAATCAATACCGGATAAAATAATTAAAATGCCTAAAATAAAGAAAAAGACAACGGAAGTCCCTAAATCAGGTTGCTTTAAAATAAAAGCAACAGGAATAAGTGTTGTTAAAACAAGCTTTAAAATTAACCATAAATCACTATTTAGCGAGTTATTAACAAATTTCTCTTTATGTTTTACAATAATCGCAGATAGAAACAGAATAAATACGATTTTTGTAATTTCTGACGGTTGAATTGTAATAAATGGTATTTCGTTAAACCAACTCTTCGAACCATTTACAGGTCGGGCAATGGAGTGTGGACTAAAATGTAATATAACTACTAATATTACTCCAAATATATATAAATAAAGACTAGATTTATATAATTGATCAAGATCAATAAATTGAATTCCTACTAAAAGAAAAATACCGATTGCATAATAAATAACTTGTTTTAACGCAAAGTTTCCTTCATTCTGATATTGACCGAGATGTTGAGCATTATAAATTGCTAAAATACTAATAGCAATAAAGGCTAATAATATAATTATTAAATCAAGCTGTATATAATGTGATTGCTTTTTTGACATTTTGTCTAACCACTTTCTACATTAAGATAAACAGATTAAAGCGAGTATAATTTCACTCGCTTTATTATAAATCTTTTTCACGTTAATTACTAGTTATCAACAAATGAAAATAATATATAAAATAATACACAGTTTTATTCACAAATAATACATGATGTTTCCAAGCGTTTATGAACTTATTCACATCCATGTGGATAAGTTGTGCATAATTATGTTAACTGTAAAGATGGCTTACCGTTCAAATCCCAAGGAGCAAATTGTTGTCGTTCGTACTGTATACTAGCTGCAGCAGCAATCATAGCTGCGTTATCCGTACATAGTTCAATTGGTGGGATAAGTACAGGAATCGTAGTTGTAGAAAATTTATCTACTAACGACTTGCGTAACCCTTTATTTGCAGCAACTCCTCCGGCTACGATAACTTGTTTTACATCATATTTTTGAGCAGCTTTAAACGTTTTTTCAGTTAATACGTCAACAACGCTTGCCTGAAAACTTGCTGCAATGTCTTCCTTGCTAATCTTTTCTTCTTTTTGCTTTTTATTATGAATATAATTAATTACGGCTGACTTTAATCCACTGAAACTAAAGTCAAAACTTTCATCACCTAACCAAGCTCTTGGAAAGTCGATCGTTACTTCACCTGTATGAGCCAATCGATCTATTTGAGGACCTCCGGGATAAGGTAATCCAAGCGATCTTGCAATTTTATCATAAGCTTCTCCAGCTGCATCATCTAACGTTTCTCCGATTAATGTATATGTTCCATGATCTTTCATTAGAACTAATTCGGTATGACCTCCAGAGACAATCAGTGCAAGGAGCGGAAACTCAAACTCTGTTTTAAGTCGATTTGCATAAATATGTCCCGCAATATGGTGAACTCCAATTAATGGTTTTGATTTTGCAAAAGATAATGCTTTTGCCGCATTAATCCCAATTAATAACGCACCAACTAGTCCTGGACCCTCAGTTACAGCAATTGCATTTATTTCATCCCACGATAATTCCGCCTGCCGAAACGCTTCCTCTAGAACGACTGTTATTTGCTCTACATGATGTCGGGATGCAATCTCTGGAACAACGCCACCGAAGCGTTTATGACTCTCTATTTGAGAGGAAACAACATTGGACATAATTTCCTTCCCATTCTTAATAATCGCCACAGCAGTTTCATCACAACTAGTTTCTATACCTAATATAATATGATCTTTTTTCAATGTAAATTCACCCACATTACGAGCGCATCTTCTCCGTTATCAGGATAATAACCCTTTCGGATTCCACCTGGAACAAGTCCAAATTTTATATATAATTTCTGCGCTACTATATTTGAAACACGGACTTCTAACGATAAACGATTAGCCCCTTGTTGGATTGCATATTGCATTGCAAAACCAAATAGTTTTTCTCCAATTTTATATCCGCGAAATTGAGGTAGCAAGGCAATATTCGTTATCTGTGCATCTTCTTCTACAATCCAAAGCCCTACATAGCCGATAATATTTTCACTTTCTTCAATCACAAAATAATGAGCATGCTTATTATGATTAACTTCTTGCTCATATATTTCATATGTCCACGGTGTGGTAAATGAAGCAACATCAACTTTCATTACTTGTTTAATATCTTCGCTAGACATTTCTCTTATAGAAAACTCAGCCATGAGAATGTTCATCCTTTTGCTGTATTAACAAATTGGATTCAGCTTCAGTAATCCTTAAATAATTTGGACTAACCAAGTGTACTGAACTTTCCTTTATTTGTTCACTTAACATTACAAGATTTGATGGTCTTGGTAAATGAATAGATCCGCTTGGTATACTTGCGTTTTTAACAAGTGAAGATGTAATCATGTCTTGAAACGAATGAATATGTGGACTCAAAAACAAGATGTGATCATTTATTTCTTTTAATGATTCTAACCAAGTCATCATATCAATGTTTGTCTCTTTTTTAACAACATTCAACTGTTTATTTTCCCATTTATAAAGTCCTGTAAATACTGATTTTCGACGCGCATCAAAAAAAGGACAGATGTATCCATCGAAAAAGACCCCATTCATCGCAACGGTAGCTAAACTGGAAACTGTATAAATTGGTATGTTTAATGTCCATGCTAGAGTTTTAGCTGTCGTTACCCCTATACGTGTTCCCGTATAGGAACCTGGACCGTTTGCAACGATTATCTTATCTAACATTTCAGGTTTCAATTCCGTTTTTTCCATTATTTCAACAATAGCAGGCATTAAGCGACTAGAATGATCTTTATTTAAGTTTGTAATTAATTCTGCTATCAATTCATTATTTTTAATTAATGCTATTCCCAGTACTTGGTTAGAAGTATCAATTGCAAGTATATTCATCTAAATTCCCCTTATATATCAGTTGGCAAGTCTGATTGATATATCTGTAATTCATTGACCAATTGTTCGTATCGAGTACCAATTGGCTGAAAGCTTAATTTACGTTTTTCCGATGATAGATGCTCAATTTTTATTTGTAATCTATTCATAGGAAGGTACTCTTCTATAAAGCTTGCCCATTCGATAACACTTATACCATCGCCATAAAAGTATTCCTCAAATCCAATATCTTCATCTGAAAATTCAAGTCGGTAAGCATCCATATGATAAAGAGGTAATCGGCCATTATATTCTTTTATTATTGTAAAAGTTGGACTTGTAACTGCTCTTTCTATCGATAGGCCCTTTGCCAATCCTTTAGTAAAAGTTGTTTTACCAGCTCCTAAATCCCCTTCTAACGTAAGAACATCTCCTGGATGCAAAAAACTAGCTAGAATTTCAGCTATTCCTTTTGTCTTTTTTTCCGACTTGCTAATTATCTCAAAAGCATTCATTCACTCATTCACCAACTTTATGTATATAACCCATTTTTTCTAATAACACTAACTGATCTTCTTTCTTCAAATAAACGTTACCATTTTTATTCTGATCATACGTAACGTTTCCAATTTTCGTTATACCTAAACCTATCTTATCCGCACTTTCCTTTATAAAATTCCAATCCTTTTCAGAAGCAGTTCCGACCAATTCGAAATCTTCTCCACCGAAGTATTTCCATTCATACTGTTGAGAATAACTGAATTCATTAAAATTACTACTTGTAGGAATTTTATCATCTTCAAGGATTATCGTTACATTAGAAGCTTCAGCAATTTCTTTGAGTTCATTAGCAATTCCATCTGAAATATCGTTTAATGCTACTCTCTTTAATGGCTGTAAGGAGGTAGCAAACTTAACTCTTGGGGAAGGCATACGATGACGTTGAATAAAATTCATTTTATCATTTGTCACTCTATCATTCATTAATAGAAAAAGCCCTGCTTGTGAATCTCCTAATGTTCCGGTAACAAATATAATATCTTTATCCCTTGCATCATTTCTATAACGAGCTTTTCCTCTTGAAACAGTTCCTATAATAGTTACTGAAAGGACTAACTGTTTTCCGGTAACTGTATCGCCTCCGATAAGATCCATTCTATATTTAGAAGCAATATCATCCATTCCTCTATATAAGCCACTTAATAATTGACTAGATGCATCATCCGGAACAACAATCGAAACTAGGTAAAATTTTGGCTGTGCCCCCATTGCCGCTACATCACTTATATTAGCGGCTAAAGCCTTGTAACCAATATCATAAGCTTCCATTGTTTTTTCATTAAAATGTATGTTTTCAACAAATGTATCTACTGCGGTAACAATATCTTTATCTAATGAACGAAAGACAGCAGCATCATCACCAATACCTTTTAATAGAGATTGTTGCTTATATGTGTTTTGTTTTATTGAATGTATAAATTGAAATTCATTCATACGTATTCGCCTTTCTATATTTCAACAATTCAATTCCTTATATATATGTACTCGTATTTTCTCATTAATCTTACCTGATTTCAATTTTCTTATCCAATATAGTAATAAATAGTTTGTTTTATTTTTTAGCCATAAAAACAAAAAAATACATGTTATTATAACATGTACGATTTATAAGATAATGGCGATCCGGACGGGACTCGAACCCGCGACCTCCAGCGTGACAGGCTGGCATTCTAACCAACTGAACTACCGGACCACTTTTTATTATTAAATTAATTGGTTGCGGGGGCAAGATTTGAACTTGCGACCTTTGGGTTATGAGCCCAACGAGCTGCCAGACTGCTCCACCCCGCGATATGATAAAATAGAAATATATAGATTGAATC
>NZ_JAXHDF010000016.1:0-65699 GCF_037071985.1 Pseudogracilibacillus sp. SE30717A
TTGAATAAATTTAACCATTCTTTGTTTTCACCGAAGACGGGTTTATTTGCCGACGGCTTCTAACAGCCCCTAATTGAATAAGGATTGGTCTTTTTCCTTTTACTCTCCAGTCACAAGCAGATGCTTGTGATTTTTTTATGGAAAGGAAGAGACAATATGAATCAAAAGAAAAGTAAAAGAATGAAAAAAATAAATCGTGGGAGGCCACCGAATTTTTCCGGGCAACATTTGATGCATAATAAGAGGCTGATTCATGAGATTGTAGATCAAGCAAAAATCAGCACACATGATTTAGTTTTAGACTTAGGTGCCGGGAGGGGGGCTTTAACATTGGTTTTGAGTAAAAAAGCAAAAAATGTACTTGCTGTGGAATACGATAGTAAGTTTGTTGAAATTTTAAAACAAAAATCATGCCATGACCCAAATACTAAAATTATTCATCAAGATATTTTGAAAATTCATCTACCTAAAAAGCCATTTGTTGTAGTTTCTAATATTCCATATTCCATTACAACGCCAATTATGAAAATGCTTCTAAATAAACCTTCAAGCGGTTTTCAAAGAGGAGTTATTGTAATGGAAAAAGGTGCAGCTAAAAGATTCACATCAAGTTTTGTGAAAGATTCATATGTGCTTGCTTGGAGAATGTGGTTTGATATTAGGTATGTTAAAGGAATTTCAAGAATTAATTTCTTTCCATCTCCAAAAGTAGATTCAGCTATGATTACAATAAATAGAAAGGCTAAACCGATTGTACCTGTTACCGATTATTTAATCTTTTGGGGATTGGCCAATTATGTTCTTAAAAATCCCCAATTATCTATTGATTTCGCATTAAGAGGTGTATTTACCCCACCCCAAATTAAGCATTTAAAAAGAAATCTTCGAATAAAGAATGAGGTTCCAGTTGCAACTTTATCGGAACAGCAATGGGGATTTATATTTGAAACAATGGTGAAGCATGTTCCAAGGTTCAGGTGGCCGAAGATAAATAAAGCTAAAATAAACCATTTTTGAATCCTTAAACAATATAAATATCAAATTGGGCTACTTATTTGCTTTTGGGATATAAATATCTTTCTGCTCTTAAAATAACAGAAATAGAGAGTGTGTTTTCCAATTACCCTTTTACTAAAAGTCTTACCTCTAATATTCCATAATGCATAATCTTATGTAAATTAATAAAACCGCAGCAATAATGCCACGGCTTACATGTACTACATTCCATTTCCTGCATCATTACGCTCGCGATTTTGTTTGCTCATTTTATCCTGATGGGAGCCGCTTAACGGTTCTCCATATGGTTGTTTCGGACTTTTTGGCAAATTCGGTTTTTCTTGTTGCTTTGGTCCTTTAGGTTTTCCGCCCACTATGGATTCTCCTTTCGTTGATAGGTTGCATATTTGGAAAATATTTCTTCGTCCTCTAATAATCCACATACACCACATTGAATCCTTACATTTGGACCTCGATAGGAAAGATGAAAAGGTTCCTTATTTTCAAGATTATATTCCTGGATAATTTCTCCGGTCCCAGCGTCTAATTTTACAATTCTAGGGTGTTGTTCCACGATATTAAATCGACTTCGGTTCGTTTTACAATTTGGGCAGCAATAGGCACTACTCATCATAAACCCCTCCTTGCTAGTAAAGTTCCCAAAAAGTTTATTCTTTATGAATAGGAATGGAAAAATCTATAGATTGCACTTTGAATATAAAAACGATAGTATATAAACTAAATTACATATTGAATATTCTAGGTGGGATAATAGATGGCAGAAAAAATTAAAGTAGGAATTATCGGTTATGGAAATTTAGGTCGAGGCGCGGAACTGGCAATTCAACAACAGCCAGATATGGAACTGGTGGCGGTGTTCTCTAGAAGAGGTGTTGTTCAAACGTTTGATCAAAATGTACCTTCTCTTCATATTGATGAGGCGAAAAATTATCAAGATAAAATTGATGTAATGATTTTATGCGGTGGATCGGCTACAGATCTTCCCGAACAAACACCGCATTTTGCTTCCATGTTTAATACGGTAGACAGTTTTGATACACATGCTAAGATCCCTGAACACTTCGAATCAGTTAATGAAGTCGCTCAAAAAAGTGGTAAAACAAGTATTATTTCGGTTGGTTGGGATCCAGGTTTATTCTCGATTAATCGGGTTATGTCGGAAGCTGTTTTAGCAGAAGGAAATACGTACACTTTCTGGGGGAAAGGTCTCAGTCAAGGACACTCTGATGCAGTTCGTCGGGTGGATGGAGTTAAAGCAGGCGTACAATATACCATTCCTTCTGAAGAGGCAATGAACCGAGTTCGTCAAGGAGAGAATCCAGATCTTTCGACAAGTGAAAAACATAAACGTGAATGCTATGTCGTACTAGAAGATGGGGCGGATGCTGATGAGGTCGCAAACACGATCAAAACAATGCCGAACTATTTTGATGAATATGATACGACGGTTCATTTTATTTCTGAAGCGGAGTTGCAAGAAAACCATTCCCAAATGCCACATGGTGGGTTTGTCATTCATAGTGGTAAAACAGGAGAAGATACGAACCAAATTATTGAGTTCAGTTTAAAGTTAGATAGCAATCCAGAATTTACTGCAAGTGTTCTAGTTGCATATGCACGAGCAGCATGCCGTCTTCATAAGGAAGGCCAAACTGGCGTAAAAACGGTATATGATATTGGACCAGGTTATATTCATCCTTCATCACCAGCTGATTTAAGAAAAAAGTATTTATAAGTTCATTTTTTATCCAACGTAAGGAATATGCCGCGGTATCTTCTGCATACTAGAGGGATTCTGGTTAGACGGGCTAAGGAACCGCGGCGTTTGCCCTTGGGTAGGGTGATTTTTATTTTTCTACTTGGATTTTTTATTAATGGATCAATGTTTATTTCTTACCAAAGTTAGGTGGAATAGCGGTTTATTATCAAGCTGTTCCTTCTCCTTTCATAAAAAAGTCGGTACATTCTAGTCTTATCTGATTTATACCGGCCTCATTTTACTACCTCAATTTTTATTTTCTTCAATTTTTAAATCAACTTTGTAACAATTTTTTTACTATGCCCAGTTTTCAATCTTAATTTGATTTTTAGCAACTGGTGTAGTTTATTTCTTTCCGTGCATAATAATAGCGTTTACTTATACGGGAAATATAGAAAGATTCTTTCAAAAAAATAGTGTAAACATAATGATTTAAGTTTGAAATATTGATTCGGTTCGATTATGATATTTTTTGGAGTTCAACAATGTTGGACTTACTCGGAAATTCTCATAAACAAATAGGACTAGTTTGAGAATTAACATTATAAGGGGTATAACATGGAACGCTTATTTAAATTAAGACAGTCAGGAACGAATGTAAAAACGGAAATTTTAGCAGGTTTTACGACCTTTTTAACAATGGCATATATTGTTGTTGTAAATCCGGCTATTTTATCGGCAGCAGGGGTGCCATTTGATCAAGTGTTTTTAGCGACAATCATTTCAGCAGTAGTTGGTACACTAATTATGGCCTTATGGGCAAATTATCCGATTGCTATTGCTCCTGGAATGGGAATGAATGCATATTTTGTAAGTATTGTGGCAACACAAGGGGTTTCTTATCAAGTTGTCTTCGGGGCTGTGTTATTGGCAGGGCTCATTTTTCTGTTATTGACATTTACAAAGTTTCGAGAGTTACTACTTGAATCCATACCAGACTCTTTAAAGTATGGAATTACAGCGGGTATCGGACTTTTTATTGCTTTTTTAGGATTAAAAATGTCAGGTCTTGTCGTACCGAATGAAGACACATTAGTTTCATTTGGTGAACCTTCTGATCCTCAGACATTACTTGCGATTGTCGGTTTATTAGTTACCTTAATCTTAGTAGCTCGTAATGTGCAAGGTGCACTATTTATCGGGATGTTTGTAACGGCGATCATTGGATATTTTACCGGGATGCTACATATAGATAAAATTGCCTCGGCACCTCCGCCGGTTGTATTTTTTGATTTAGATATTGCGGGAGTATTTTCTCATTCACTTTATACGGTTGTGTTAGCTTATTTGCTTGTGACCATTTTTGATACGACGGGGACAATGATTGGGGTTGCCGAACAAGCAAATTTAATGAAAGATGGAAAACTGCCAAAGGCAAAAGCCGCATTAACTGCTGATGCAGTTGCGACAACGGTAGGGGCGACGCTTGGGTCAACGCCGTCCAGTGCGTATGTTGAATCATCTTCTGGGGTAGCAGTTGGAGGAAGAACAGGGCTAACCACACTAGTTGTTGCGATCTTATTTTTAATTTCATTATTTTTCTCACCAATTGTAGCGGCGATATCTTCTTTATCAGCGATTACAGCTCCGGCTTTAATTATTGTTGGTAGTTTTATGTTGGCAGGTCTGGCAAATATCAAATGGAAAGAATTTGATGAAGCTTTTCCAACTTTTGCTGTTGTTATAATGATGCCATTAACTTCTAGTATCGCAACAGGGATTGCCGTAGGATTTATTACGTATCCGCTTCTAAAAGTGATGCGAGGGAAGTGGCGGGAAGTCCATCCAATTCTATATCTATTTGGAGTAATTTTTGTCTTGCAGATGATTTATTTTCCGGGTCATTAAGTTTTCAGTAGGATAGATGAGGGTAAAAATTAATTAGCAGAAAAGGTTGACAACTTAAGAAAACAGTGTATAGTTATATTTACAATTTAATTTAAAAGTAATTTTTTCTTATCCAGAGAGGTGGAGGGACTGGCCCTTTGAAGCCTCGGCAACAGACTTTTTAAGTACTGTGCCAATTCCAGCAAGCTAAGTGCCTGAAAGATAAGAAGAGAAATGAATGAATAAATTCGACCTCTTCTTATCATGTAAGAAGAGGTTTTTTAATGGTTATTGGTCTACCAAAATCGTTTCTTTTCTTATTAGGCGCGACAGCTTTACGAGTTAGATTTTTGAACTTGTACTTTAATATTAAGCTGAAGGGGAGATGAGAATTTGAGTAAACTTGATGATGCACAAAAGGATTTTTTAACTGCTAGTTTACGAGAAATCGATTATGGTTCAGTAGTCATTACAGTCCATGATGGGCAAGTGACACAGATTGATACGACGGTGAAAAAAAGATTTCAAAAAAAAGCAAGCCGATTAACAAATCGTAATGTAGAAAGTAATTTAAAAACAACTAAACAATTTTGAGAACATAGGAATGAAAATTTAATATTATGCCGATTAGACAACTAAAGGCATCTTTCACTTTTTATCCAGAAATTCAGGCTGGTAAGGTGATAGATGCCTTTTTTTCTGTTAAGAAAATCTAAAACTTTCTTACTGCTCACTGGCTAAAACCGCGATGTCCTGGGACTGTGCTTACTCGTCCCAATTACTATTTGAAAGGGGTTTGGAGGATGACAGAACGATGTCGAAAAGAAACATTTCTTGTGCAAATTGGAAATCGGAGAGAGGAACATTTTCGGGCGGTAAGTACTCCACTATACTTTTCTACTGCATATCGTCATGAAGAAATAGGATTGGAAAATGGGTACGATTATATCCGCACTGGAAATCCGACTCGTAATGTATTGGAAGAAGCAGTTGCAGAATTAGAAGGTGGTGAAGAGGCCTTTGCAACATCCTCTGGTATGGCGGCTGTTCAGTTAGTATTTTCTCTATTTGATAAAGGATCACATTTTATTTCATCGCGTGATATATATGGTGGGAATTACAGATTGTTTGATTTATATGAGAAAAAATATGGATTTGAATTTTCTTATTGGAACGGAACGAATTACGAAGAGCTTGAAAAACTTATTCAAGATCATACGAAAGCAATTTTTATAGAAACACCGACAAATCCATTAATGCAAACGGTAGAGTTAAAGAAAATTTCGGAGATAACGAAACAATATGGAATTTTGCATATTGTGGATAATACGCTCTACACTCCTTATATCCAGCGGCCGTTAGAAGAAGGAGCTGATATTGTGCTCCATAGTGCGACAAAGTATTTGGCTGGACATAATGATGTGTTAGCAGGACTTGTCATTTCAAAAGGTGAGAAGCTTAATGAGGAGTTACGCATCTTACATAACTCAACCGGAGCAGTTCTCTCACCATATGATTGTTGGAGCCTCATTCGAGGGATGAAAACATTGGCACTTCGGATGAGGCAGCACGAATCAAACGCCAAGCATGTTTTAGAATATTTAAAGAATCATCCACTTGTAACAGAAGTATATTATCCGGGACGAGGCGGGATGCTTAGTTTTGAAATTATTGATTCATCCCTCGTCTCTCCATTCTTGCAATCATTAAAGTTATTTACATTTGCAGAAAGTTTAGGTGGGGTAGAAAGTTTCTTAACGTATCCTATTACGCAAACTCATATGGATATTCCAGAAGAAGTACGTGAATCATACGGTCTATCCAATCGACTGCTTCGTGTCTCGGTTGGAGTAGAACACGAGGAAGATATTATTGCCGATCTTGAACAGGCATTTGAAGCAGTCTCGAAATTGGAGGTGACCTATCGTTGACATTACGGGCCGAATTACAAGAGCGCATATTAATTGCAGACGGTGCAATGGGAACCATTCTCTATTCACATGGAGTAGATCGTAGCTTTGAAGAATTGAACCTCACTCACCCGGAACAAATCCAAAATGTGCATGAAGCATACATCAATGCTGGAGCTAACGTGATACAGACGAATACTTATGGAGCAAATTATATTAAACTTGCACGCTATGGATTAGAAGAACAAGTGAAGAAAATTAACCAAAAAGCAGTTCAAATCGCGAAAAAAGCGAGCGATCAGCGAGTTCATGTTTTAGGAAATATCGGTGGCATTCATGGGGCGCAAACAATTCTTGAATCAGATGAAGAAATAAAGCGAAGTTTTCGAGAACAGTTATATTGCTTGCTGTTAGAAGGTGTCGATGGACTTATATTAGAAACGTATTACAACATGGATGAATTAAAAACGGTCTTGCAAATTGCTCGAGAAGAAACGGATTTACCAATCATCACCAATGTCTCAATGCATGAGCCAGGGGTTCTTGAAAATGGAACGCCACTTGCAGAAGCATTAAAACAGTTAGAGGATCTCGGTGCTGATGTCGTTGGGGTGAATTGTCGATTAGGACCATCCCAAATGGTTACATCACTTGAATCAGTGCCTTTATTAGATAAAGCCTATTTAGCTGCTTATCCAAATGCAAGTATTCCAGCTTATCGAGATGGTGTGTTGTTTTATGAAAATGAACCAAATTATTTTACAGCTTGTGCTCGTGATTTAAGGGAACAAGGTGTTCGTCTGATTGGTGGCTGCTGCGGAACTACGCCAGAACATATTCAGGCACTTGCTGTAGGGGTTGAAGGACTCTCACCGGTTATTGAAAAAACAGTGATTAAGGAAGAACGAATTGAACTAATAAGTTCGAAGGGACATACAGAAGAAACATTAACTGAAAAAGCAAAAAAACGACATACGATCATTGTAGAGCTTGATGCACCAAAGCATTTAGATATTACTGAATATATTAATGGGGCAAAAGCTTTAAAGGAAGCAGGAATTGATGCCATAACACTTGCTGATAATTCACTAGCAACTCCTAGAATCAGTAATATAGCCATTGCAACTATCCTGCAGCAACATGGAATCAAACCGCTCGTCCATTTAACATGTCGAGACCGAAATTTAATTGGTCTGCAATCGCATTTAATGGGTCTTCATACACTTGGAATAAATGAAATTCTTGCGATAACAGGTGACCCGACTAAAATAGGAGATTTTCCGGGAGCGACATCCGTATTTGATGTCAATTCATTCAAACTGATTGAACTTATTAAAAAAGGAAATAAAGGAATCTCTTTTTCAGGAAATTCGTTACGAGAAAAAACAACATTTAATGTCGCGGCAGCATTTAATCCAAATGTCGCTAATGTGGAAAAGGCAGTTAACCGACTAGAGAAGAAAATTACAAGTGGTGCTGATTATATTTTAACTCAGCCAGTATATAGTAAAGAAAAAATAATTGAATTAAAGAGAGCTACCGCACATATAGAGACACCTATTTTCATAGGAATTATGCCGCTAACTTCAACGAAAAATGCTGAATTTCTTCATCATGAAGTTCCAGGCATTAAATTGACGGATGAAGTAAGAGTACGGATGAAAGCAGCAGAAGGAGATCGAGCTCAATCAACCGCTGAGAGTATCGCTATTTCAAAAGAGTTAATCGAAACAGCATTAGAGAACTTTAACGGAATTTATTTAATTACTCCGTTTATGCGCTACGACATTTGTGTAGAACTTGTAAAATTTATTCATAGTAAGACAGGAGTAGGAGCCGTAGAACAAAAGGTAGCGGCATTGAAAACGTAACATGTTAGTTGGAGTTTAATACATTTTAATAAAAAAATATTCATATAAAAATGGAGGAAAAAGAAATGGCGAAAATTAAAAGCTCTAATTTAGGTTACCCAAGAATTGGGGAAAATAGAGAATGGAAACGTGCTCTAGAAGCGTATTGGAACAGAACTATTTCCGAAGAAGAACTGACTGAAAAAACGGATGCGATCCGTCTGGAAAACTTAAAAAAACAAAAAGAACAGGGAATCGACCTCATTCCTGTTGGGGATTTTTCCTTATATGACCATGTATTAGATACGTCCGTGACATTTGGCATTGTACCAGAAAGATATAATTATTCCGGCGGTAAAGTAAATATAGATACATATTTTGCTATTGCAAGAGGGATTGATGACGCCGTCGCATCGGAAATGACAAAATGGTTTAATACAAACTATCACTATATCGTACCAGAACTGGACGGAGTTAAGCCGAAGTTAGTAGAAAACCGAGCACTTGATTATTATAAGGAAGCAAAGGAAAACCTCGGAATCGATGGAAAGCCGGTTATTTTAGGGCCGATTACATACCTAAAACTGTCAAAAGGGTATGAGCCAAATGAATTTAACCAACTTGTAGATACATTCCTTCCTTTGTACGTGCAAATTTTACAAGAACTTGCTGAAGCAGGAGCTACGTGGGTTCAGATAGATGAGCCAATTTTTTCGACGAATGTTTCGGAGGAAATTGTAGAAGCAGCTGAGAAAGTATATCGTGTATTTGCTAAAGAAGTGCCTGAAATAAAAATTATTTTTCAGACTTATTTTGAGAAAGTTTTTCATTTTGAAAGAATAAGTCAACTTCCAGTCGCAGGAATTGGCCTTGACTTTGTTCATGGGGATTCCTTAGAGTTACTGAGAACGTATGGTTTCCCGCAAGATAAGGTTCTAGCTGCTGGTATTATAGATGGACGAAATGTATGGCGAGCTAATATTGAAGAAAAGCTTACATTGCTTGAGACGATTCAGCGCTTTGTTCATGATGATCAGCTGATCATCCAGCCATCATCTTCTTTGCTTCATGTGCCAGTGACGAAAACATTAGAAGAAAAAATTGATTCTGTTATTTTAGAAGGTTTATCATTTGCAGATGAAAAATTGCAAGAAGTCGTTACACTCACAAAAGGCTTAGTCACAGGAAGAAAGAGCATTCAAACTGAAATTTACGAAGTAAAAGAAGCATTAGGTAATTTGCAAGCTACGTATCGCTCGAATAAGGAAGTAAGAGAAGAGATTACTAATTTAACTTTGGAAGATGCGAAAAGAAACGAAATCTTTTCAGAGAGAATTAAACTCCAGGAAGAACGTTTTAAATTACCTTTACTTCCGACGACAACAATAGGTAGCCTTCCGCAGACACCGGAAGTGAGAAGTACTCGGACGAAATGGCGAAAAGGAGAGATTACAGATAAAGATTATACTCAATTTGTATTTGATCAAATCAATCGCTGGATTGCCATCCAAGAGGAAATAGATATCGATGTACTTGTTCATGGAGAATTTGAGCGTAATGACATGGTTGAATATTTTGGTGAAAAATTTAATGGATTCTCAGTCACGGAATATGGCTGGGTACAGTCGTACGGTTCTCGTTGTGTAAAGCCGCCGCTCATTTTCGGAGATGTTTCATGGGATAAACCGATTACGGTGAAAGAGAGTGTCTATGCCCAATCATTGACAAACCGTCCGGTAAAAGGAATGCTTACAGGCCCTGTAACGATTTTAAATTGGTCATTTGTCCATGATACAACGCCACGTTATGAAATTATGAAACAAATTGCTTTAGCTCTACAAAAGGAAATCGAAGCTTTAGAAGAAAACGGAATTAAAATTATTCAAGTAGATGAGCCTGCACTTAGAGAAGGATTGCCACTTGATCATGAAAAATGGGAAGAATATCTAGAAGAATCAGCTTATGCGTTCAGGCTCGCAACAGCCACTGTAGCTGCAGATACACAAATTCATACACATATGTGCTATTCGAACTTCGAAGATATTTTTGACTGCATTGATGCCTTAGATGCAGATGTTATTTCTATTGAAACATCTAGAAGTCATGGCGAACTTGTCTCTACCTTTGAAGAAAATACGTATACGAAAGAAATCGGATTAGGGGTGTATGATATTCATAGCCCACGAATTCCGGCTGTCAATGAAATTAAGCAAAATATTAATCGAGCTTTGCAGACAATTACACCGAAACAATTTTGGGTCAACCCGGACTGTGGACTGAAGACACGAAAAGAAGACGAAACAATCGCTGCCCTCAAAGTAATGGTTGAAGCAGCAAAAGAGGTTAGAAAAGAACAATTAACAACACAAAGATAATCCTTGCGCGTCTTCTTAAGTAAGAAATAAGAGTGTTACCGAATAGAGAAAACACCTCTCTTGAATTCCAGTTGGTAGTTCAGAAGGGGAGAATCATCTAGTTCCATTCTTGTTAAGGATTAATTTTCACCTTACTAGTAAAAAAAGAAGAGGCTGCGACAATACAAAATTATCAACCGAAAAAGCGAACAATACGCTAGTTTAGCGGAGGAAATATACGTAGACTCCTCGTCGGCTAAAAACGGTCACGTCCTGTGACCAACGTCGACACTAGGACGTCCTGTCCGTCGCGGGAAAAGCACGAGTCCGCAGATCCCTGTAGCGACTCGAAACGAGGAGCTACAGAAGCTAAGGCCGTGCCCGTGGAAAGCGAAGTATATTTCCGAAGCTATCATACATTTATTTTGTTCGTCTTTTCTTTATTAAAAAATACTTTTGTCCCAGCCACTTTCTATTATGCTTTAAATAATAAATCAGGTTTTTTATTTTCAAGTGGGTTCGTTTGCTCAAAAGCATATCCAGCATTTAAGATTGCTGCTTCTCCAAAAGCAGGCCCCATGAATTGTAAACCTACTGGCAGTCCTTGACTAAAACCACAAGGTACTGATAATGCTGGCAGTCCAGTTAAGTTACCCGGCCCCATAAAGCGAATAATATTATCGATCAAATCAACTTTTTTACCGTTAAGATCTGCAAAGTCATCTCCAATATCATTTGGCAAGATTGGTAATGTTGGCATCGCAAGGATGTCTACTTGTTCAAAAGCTTTTCTGAAGTCATGTTTCAACTGTCTTCTTACTTGTTGTGCTTGCAAGTAATCAACAGCAGAAGGTAGTTCACCTAGTTCAAATAACATACGAATATCATGGCCAAAATCATTTGGTCTTGTTAACATATCGCTATGATGAATAGCAGATGCTTCTGATAGGGAAGTGACTAACTCTGCCCATTCGGCATATTTAAGGGTAGGAATCTTCACTGTTTGAACTTTAGCACCTTGGTCAACTAATTTCTGAATTCCTGCACGTACAAGCTTTTCGATTTCAGAGTCGACTTCTCTAAAGTAGTAGTCTTCCTCTATTCCAATAACAAGATTTTTTACATCTCCAGTTACTTTTCCTATGTAATCGTCAACTGGAACGTAAACCGTTGTAGGGTCGTTTGGATCAAAACCAGCGATGATTTGCAATAATCCAGCAGCATCTTTAACTGTTTTTGTCATTGGTCCAACATGGTCGAGTGACCAAGCTAAAGGATACACTCCATATTTACTTACACGGCCAAAAGTTTGTTTTAACCCAACAATTCCATTTGCAGATGAAGGAATACGGATAGAACCTGCTGTGTCAGTCCCTAATGAAGCGACACTAGAGCCAACAGCAACTGCTGCACCTGATCCACCGCTAGAGCCCCCAGGGATTTTCTCAAGATTCCAAGGGTTTTTCACTGCACCATAATGTGGGTTATTGTTCGTGATTCCCCAAGCGTATTCATGCATACTCACTTTTCCTGTGAAAATAACACCGGCATTTCTTAATTTTTTAATGACCGTGGCATCATAATCAGAAACAAAGTCCTTATGAATTTTCGAAGACATTGTTGTAACTTTATCTTTAAAATATATGTTATCCTTAATCCCCATAGGAATACCGTGATACATGCCGCGATAATTCCCGTTAACAATTTCTTCTTCTACTTTTTTAGCATCCTCTATTGCGTCCTC
The DNA here is from genome assembly GCF_037071985.1 of Pseudogracilibacillus sp. SE30717A. Classification (NCBI taxonomy): domain Bacteria; kingdom Bacillati; phylum Bacillota; class Bacilli; order Caryophanales; family Bacillaceae; genus Pseudogracilibacillus; species Pseudogracilibacillus sp. SE30717A. The sequence continues at coordinate 12,462 of NZ_JAXHDF010000016.1, forward strand.
GCGGTAAACTTCCATATACGCATTAATTTTTCCTTCTGTCGCTTCTGCTTGATTTAATATCTCTTCTGTTAATTCAACAGGGGAAAGTTCTTTTTTCTCAATTAATGGTGCTAACTCTTCAACCGCCATTGCTGCTAAATTTTTACTCAACATGATCACCTCCAGGAATATTTCGAAGCGCTATGTCTGCATCATCAATGTTCACACCATCTAAGTCTCCACGCAGCTGCGCCATTGCTTTCCAACGTCTATCCAAAACTTCAAGATGTTCCTCTCTAGGTTTTATCCCTTTGTTTTCTAACAATTCCTTAATTGTTAACGACACGCTTACCACTCCTTATAAAATTAATTTTCTTAATAAATATATTGCAATTTACGTGCCAACTTTTTGGTTGGACGGACAGAAAAAAATTGTTATAAAGTATTTCTCCGTTGAAACCGCATAGTATCAATAATGGGGTAATAAATAGGTAAGTTTAACAGTTTGAATAGTTCAAATGAAACCGCTATTATTAAAATAAGAATTGTAAATAATCTGTCTCAAATTGAGAACGCTTTCTTGAAATGGGACATAAAAAGGGAGGAAGGAAATGTGCATATAAAGGTAGGCCTCTTATTTTCTTTTACTGGAACCACTGCTATTACCGAGAAAGGACAATATGATGCTGCCTGCTTCGCCATTCATCAATTCCAACAGCAAGGACATATAGTAGAAGTAATTGCTAAAGATATATGTTCTGATCCTTATAAGGCTGCACAGGAAGCCGAGGCACTCGCGAATCAAGGTGTTAACGTATTTATTGGTTGTTACACTTCTGCCTGTCGGAAAGCCATCTTACCTATTTTAGAAAAACATAATTGTTTACTCGTTTACCCTACGCTCTATGAAGGGCAAGAAGATCATCCGAATGTATTTTATACGGGAGAAGTCCCTAATCAGCAAGTCCATACATTACTTGATTATCTAATGGATTCGTATGGAAAACGTATATATTTAGTAGGAAACGATTATATCTATCCTCGTGAAACAAATGCGCAAGTTAAAACATATGCGATGGAAAAGGAAGGTGAAATTGTCCAAGAGCAATATGTTCCATTTGGCCATCGGGAATTCCATAACGTCATTCAAGATATCATTTTAAAAAAACCCGACGTAATTTTTTCGACGTTAGTAGGACAAAGTGTTCCATCCTTTTATAAAACCTATAAACAGATGGGTTTACACTCCGACTCTGTCCCTATATTTAGTCCAATTACAAAAGAAACGGAATTAGAAGCGATGGGATATGAGGTAGGAGCCGGTCATTACAGTTCCGCAAGTTATTTTCAATCACTAGATAATTCATTAAATCATAAATTTGTAGCTCGCTTTAAAAAATTCTTTGGTAAGAACAAATCAATTTCATCCGTTATGTTTAATACGTATTTAGGTACCGAGATTGTACTAGATGCAATCATCCATATAAACAGCTATGATCCTAAGAAAATTTTTAAATATATAAGTGGTAAAAAGATAGAGACAGAATGTGGGCAGCTCCGAATAGGGACGGAAAAACGTCATTTATCACGTCCAGTTAAAGTTGGAAAAGCATTACCAGATGGACAGTTTGAGATTGTTTGGGATTCAGCTAATAATATTCAACCTCGTCCGTATAAAATTAAACTAAATAAACGAAGTCAATTAAATGAGATCGTTCTAAATGCGTGGGGACAAATTAGTGATGAAGCCATTATCGCATTGTCGGAAGAAAAAATAATCCAATATATGAGTCGGAAAGCCCAGGAAATGACGGACTTTAATAAAGGTGATACAGTCAGTTCTACTATGTGGAAAGAACTAGAAAGAAAGTTTGATATCCATTCGTATGAAACGAAACCAAAAACTCTGTTACTATTAAAACCAAATCTTCACAAAGACTTCGACCCTATAAGTCAATTCGGAAATATTTTTACAAAAAACATTATTTTTCAGCATGAATTAGAAACGGCAAAAATAGCTGCGCAAACAACTGCAAATGTGTTAATACTCGGAGAAACAGGTACTGGAAAAGAAGTAATGGCTCGCGCTATTCATGAAGAAAGCAGCAGAAAAAACAATCCATTTATCGCTGTAAATACGGGCGCGATACCAAAAGATTTGATTACGAGTGAGCTATTTGGCTATACAGATGGAACGTTTACAGGTGCAAAAAAAGGTGGAGCAATTGGAAAATTTGAAAGTGCACATACCGGAACTTTATTCCTTGATGAAATAGGGGAAATGCCAAAAGAGCTTCAAGTTGTTCTATTGCGTGCTATTGAAACGAAAAGAATTATTCGTCTCGGTGATACAGTAGAACGTCCCGTTGATATACGGATCATTGCGGCGACCAATAGAAATCTGGAAGAAGAAATAGCGTACAATAATTCTTTCCGTTCAGATCTATATTATCGTTTAAACGTCCTATCTATTGATATTCCTGCTTTAAGGGAAAGACCTGAGGATATTGAAGCGCTCACTTGGAAATTCATCAAGGAATTACAAGAGATCTATGGGAATGGGCCAAGAAAGATTGATCGAGAAGTAATGCAACTCTTTATTGAATATCCATGGCCTGGGAATGTCCGTGAACTTCGAAATATAATGGAACGTGCATATCTGCTTTCGAGAGAAAAATCTGATTCCATTACAGCTCATCATCTGCCAAGAAATATTAAAGGGTATTACCAACGAGCAGTATCTTCAGACCTTTCTTTGAAAGATGTGGAGAAAAATCTGATTACCCAAGCATTAAAGGAGACGAGCAGTGTAAATGAAGCATCAAAAAAATTAGGCATTGGTCGGAGTACTCTATACCGGAAAATGAAAGAATTTGAAATTAGTTAACTCGACTTTCTCGTCAATAAAGTGAGTTACGTTAATTAAAGATGGTAGAAAGTTTATTTTGTCGGCAGCTATTAGCCCCATATAGGGAAAAGAGAAAGAGAAGTCGTTTTCTAGTATGCAAAGGGGTAGTCGATTGATGAGAGTCGTTTTCCTTTATGCAAAAGTAGGAAACGATTAACGCGTATTGTATTTCTGTAGAGGTAATACATTTATTATTCGAAGTTAATGCGCAATTTATATGAAAAAATAGCTAAGCCTCTCGGGAAGATTATGCCCTGAGAGGCTTTCATATGGAGGTTTCCGTTTCGTACAAATAAAAAATGAATAGCCTTCCTTTTTTGGTAAAAACTACACCAAGAAAGGAAGCGGTCGCATGTTTCTAGCATTTATTTTGACTTTTTTTAGCAGTTTCTTATACCAATTCGAAACTCTTCCTGCGATGACACCTATCGATATAACAATCGATGTGAACGATAAAAAGTATGCAGCGCCATCAAAAAAAGATGATGTTTCATTAATCATTGAAGTAGAAGGAAATCCTGAACGACATAAGAAATATATAGAGATATATTATCCGTCTGTTGAGGTTGTTGCCGTCTATGATACATTATTTTACGGTCTTGCTTTAAAAGGTCATCCCGATCGAATGGGACAAATTGTTAACCTCGAATTTGTTAAAGGAATTCATCCGGTTCAGATGTATATGACATTAACCACGCAATCCTATTCGTTGTTTAATCAACCTTCTGATTTTATAAAAGAGAATATTTTTATTCCATACAAGTTGAATAACACGGAATATACGGGAAAAGGAATAAAAATTGGGGTTGTGGATACAGGCATCGATTTTAATCATCCAGACTTACGGATGAATTATCGAGGCGGGTTTGATTTGGTTGATTTGGACGACGAACCGATGGAAACGACTGAAGACGAAGGAATGCCGACATCCCATGGAACACATGTAGCTGGGATAGCTGCAGCTAACGGGAATGTAAAAGGGGTCGCTCCTGATGCGAGTATTTATGCTTATCGAGCGTTAGGTCCTGGTGGATTTGGAACATCGATACAAGTAATTGCGGCGATGGAAGCAGCGGTGAAAGACGGTATGGATGTTATAAATTTATCATTAGGAAATACAATTAATGGGCCAGATTATCCAACAAGTAAAGCAGTAAATGAGGCAGTTAATCAAGGGGTAGCAGTTGTAGTCGCTAATGGAAATGCTGGTCCGACAGACTGGACAGTTGGTGCACCAGCCACCGCATCTGGTGCACTATCGGTAGGGGCATATCAACCAACAGGGCTAGTGCCATATTTAGTTGATCCTGCTAGTAAAAAAGAAATAAAATTATCACCCTTAACTTTTTCAAAGCCATGGACGTTAACGAGGGATTATGAATTGTCTCTCGCTCCAAGAAACAAAGATACAAGAGGAAAAATCCGTTTAATCAGACAGCAAGATAGCCCTGTTGTGGAAGAGGTAATACGAGCCCAAGAAAATGGGGCAGCAGCTGCAATTATCTATGATATCAAACCAAAAGACCAAGAATGGATAGTTGGATTAAAAGAAGCTTCACCTTCAATCCCAATTGCTATCATCTCTACTAAAGATGGCAGATGGATAGAAAAACAATTGAATAAAGAAGCGATATATTTTAAAAACATACAGAAAAAAACAGAAAGCACGATAGCAAACTTTAGCTCTCGTGGTCCAGTTACCGTAAATTGGATGCTTAAACCTGATGTTATCGCCCCTGGTGTCAATATTTTAAGTACAGTCCCGGGTGGATATGATATTTTAAACGGCACTAGTATGGCAGCGCCACATGTAGCAGGAGCAATCGCCGTCATAAAAGAAGCTCAACCTTCTTGGTCGAATGAGCAGATAATCGGTGCTTTAAAAACGACAGCAAGAAAAATTAAGGATGAAAAGAATAATGTCGTTGATCCGATTATACAAGGAGCGGGATTAATTGATATAAATGAAGCAATTAATACAGATGTAATTATTACTAATCCGTCCCTGTCGTTTGGAAAATATGGCTATCATATCGATGAAAGAAAACTAAATCTCGAAATTGAGAATAGATCAGATAAAGAACAACAATTTACATTTGATATTCCTAAAAAGGAAAAAGGTCTATCATGGAAACTTCCCCAAAACTTTACCATAAAGGCAGGAGAGAAAAAGGAAGTACCTATTGAACTAAAAATAAATTCATTACAATTAAAAAATGGGACGCATCAAGGGTTTCTGCAAATGAATCAAGGTACTAAGAAATATTCTTTGCCTTACTTATTTATTAGTGAAACAGCTGATAATCCAAAAATAATGGGATTTGTTTTTCAATTGAATGAAATGAACAAAGATACATACGCATATCAAATGTATGTTTCAGAGCCTGTACGATCAGTACAAATCAAACTCTATGATCCAAATTCATTAATGTTTGAAGGAACTCTTATAAAATGGACAGACTTGCAAGTAGGAATGAATGAAGGAGAAATTAGAAGAAGGGATATAAAGCAAAGGGGAAATTTTTATGGATTAATCGTTGTACAATTGGAAAACGGAGAGATTGTTAATTATGAAACAATTATTAGATTAGAATGAAGGTTTATCTAAATGAGCATGGGACAAAACTAAATAGTAGATAAAAAAACACGAAAAATATTTCTGTAGCGACTATTATAAACGTAAACATTCGTGTTTCAATAACTCTTACTAGCTTTTGTCCTAACCTCGCCTTCGATGATACGACACTCTAAGCCGGCATGTATAAAATAGAAGAAAAAACATTAAAATTCCCATTAGATAGGTAGTGAAAGATTCCGAAATGTCTAGACTTAAAATAAAAGAAAATCCATCAAAAAATGTTCATAAATTTGTCATGAATAATAGAAAGTAAAGAACATAGGCAACTCACCTGCAAATTAAACAGTTAAAGGTTCATTTTCCGCATTAAGTCAGATATAATGTGAATTGACATTATACATGCGCTATTGTAAAATTCTACGTGTGGAATGAAAACTATAATAAACGCATTGTGTGCATTTTACCTTTTATGTGAATAATTTTACATAAAAATACCGATTCCACACTTGTTTGTATGTCTATATAATGTTTAGATCTGGCGAAAGTGAGTACATTATGTCAAATTATCGTACGATGGCTATCAGACAAAGAAAATGGATGCTTATTCTACTCGCTCTATTCACTATTGGAGCAGGCATATTACCGAACAAGCATTTTTTTCTTGCGTTAGTATTGGGGACAGGAATCAGCTTTTATAATCTGTGGCTCCTACAAAGAAAGACGAATCTATTAGGAGAAGCGGCAGAAAGAGACGGTTCCCGAAAAGGGATTGGTACGATATCAAGGCTAGCTTCGGCAGCACTTGGTGTGTTAATCGCACTCCGTTATGATTTGAGCATCACAGGCTTTATTATTGGACTAATGACAGCTTATCCAGTCATTATGATAGATTTTATTTGGTTCAATAGGAAATAATCATTGAAAGAGGGGTGAGACAATGGAGCATGGAGCACCAATCATTGAAAATGTATTCGGTATTCCTTGGCTATCTGTAAACTTGTCAAACGTGTTGATGATTATTGTAACATCAGCGATCGTGTTTATACTATCTGTACTAGGTGCAAGAAAGTTACAAATGAAGCCAACTGGTGCACAAAACGTCATGGAATGGATCCTTGACTTTGTCAAAGGAATTATCAACGATACAATGGATTGGAAAACTGGAAAGACATTTTTACCATTAGCAATCACATTATTTACATTTATATTAGTAGGAAACTTACTAGGTGTTATCACGACGTTTGTTTACAACGGGGAAGTATGGTGGAAATCACCAACTGCCGATCCGGGTATAACATTAACACTATCTTCACTCGTTATTATTCTATCTCATTATTATGGAATAAAACTTCGAGGAACAAAGCATTATTTCAAAAGTTATTTCACTCCAGTGTGGTTCTTATTCCCAATTAAAATTATTGAGGAATTTGCGAACACATTAACACTAGGTTTACGTTTATTCGGTAACTTATTTGCTGGAGAAGTATTACTTGGGTTACTAGTTGCTTTAACCACATCAGGTTTCTTAGGATTCATCGGTGGAGCAATTCCATATTTAGCATGGTCAGGATTTAGTGTGTTTATCGGAGGAATCCAAGCATTTATATTTACGATGCTATCCATGGTGTATATTGCACACAAAGTAAATGAAGAGCATTAAAAAATAAAACATTAATTAACCAGCTTTATAAAACAAACATAAAACTGGAAATTATAAAATATTATATACATTTTTGAGGAGGATTTTATATTATGGGAGCTTTAGCAGCGGCAATTGCAGTAGGTTTAGGTGCATTAGGAGCAGGTATTGGTAACGGTCTTATTGTTAGTAAAACAGTTGAAGGTGTTGCACGTCAGCCAGAATTAAGAGGTCAGTTACAAACAATTATGTTCATCGGTATTGGTTTAGTTGAGGCACTTCCTATTATTGGAGTAGTTATTGCTTTAATGGTAATGGGTAGATAATAATTTTTCATGTTTAGGCGAAGCGGCAATAGTTAAACTTCGCCATCGTTTATGTCTAAATAACGTATTTCCGTGAAAGGAGTGAATTGTGTGCTAGGTGGATTTCATTTATTAGATATGTTAGTCATGCTTTTATTCTTTATTCTGCTTATTTACTTGGTGAGCAAATTTGCTTGGGGTCCAGTAATGGATATGATGCAAAAGCGTGAAGAATATGTAGCCAATGAAATAGAGGCGGCTGAAAAGAGCCGTGCGGAAGCTGAAAAAGCATCCAAAGAAGCTGTTGAACAATTACAGCAAACGAGACAAGAAGCACAACAAATTATTGAAGACGCGAGAAACGCGGGAGTTAAACAAGAACAAGATATTGTTGCTTCTGCGAAGAAAGAGGCAGATCGAATTAAAGAGGCAGCTCAAGAAGAAATTCAAAATGAGAAAGACAAAGCTATTCAAGCGCTTCAGGATCAGGTCGCTTCTCTATCCGTCTTAATTGCAAGTAAGGTAATTGAAAAAGAAATTAGCGCACAAGATCAAGATAAACTGATCGAAGAATATATTAAACAGGTAGGAGAAGAGCAATGAGTGAAGCAGTAGTTGCGAAACGATATGCAGATGCTCTTTTTCAACTTTCAAGTGAGAAAAATAGTGTAGATAAATTGGTAGCCGAATTACCTGTCGTAAAAGAAGTATTTCAAAACGACAAAAAAATTGGAGATTTTTTAAATCATCCACGTATAAGCAATGATGAAAAGATGAAATTAATTGATGAAGCATTTAAACAATGTGATAGAGATGTCATCAACATGTTAAAAATCTTAGTTGAACGCCATCGTATTAATGCTTTATCAGAAGTTGTTGATGCATTTATTGAACAGTATAACGAAGCAAATGGAATTGCAGACGCAACTGTTTATTCAGTTCGAGCCTTATCAGAAGAAGAGCAAGCAAAAGTTGAATCTTCATTAAAAGCAGAACTTAATAAAAAAAGCGTATCAATTAATAATATTGTAGATCCATCCTTACTCGGTGGGCTACGAATTAGAATCGGAAATACGATTTATGATGGATCGATTAGCGGAAAACTCAATCGTATTAAACATCAAATCGCATCTAGTACTATTTAAGGATAGGGGTGACATGGTATGAGCATTACTGCTGAGGAAATCAGTACGCTGATTAAACAGCAAATTCAAAATTTCGATTCAGAAATTGAGATCTCGGACGTCGGTACAGTTATCGAAGTGGGTGACGGAATTGCACGTGCCCATGGATTAGATAATGTTATGGCAGGAGAACTTGTTGAATTTTCAAATGGTGTCGTAGGTATGGCACAAAACTTAGAAGAAAGTAATGTCGGGATCGTTATCTTAGGTCCATATACAGAAATTAAAGAAGGCGATGAAGTTCGTCGTACAGGACGAATCATGCAAGTACCAGTTGGAGAGGAATTAATCGGACGTGTGGTGAACCCACTTGGGCAACCAATCGATGGAAAAGGTCCAATGGAAACAACTAAAACTCGTCCAATCGAATCAGAGGCACCAGGTGTAATGGCGCGTAAATCGGTTCATGAGCCACTTCAAACTGGAATAAAAGCGATCGACGCCCTTGTACCGATCGGAAGAGGACAGCGTGAGCTAATTATTGGAGACCGTCAAACAGGGAAAACGACTGTAGCGGTTGATACGATTTTAAACCAAGCAGATCAAGATATGATTTGTATCTATGTAGCGATTGGTCAAAAAGAATCTACTGTTCGTGGAACGGTTGAAACATTCCGTCGTTACGGCGCGTTAGATTACACGATCGTTGTTTCTGCTGGTGCATCAGATCCAGCACCACTTCTTTACTTAGCTCCATATGCAGGAGTATCAATGGGTGAAGAATTCATGTATAACGGAAAGCACGTGCTAGTTGTTTATGATGATTTATCTAAACAAGCAGCTGCATATCGTGAACTTTCACTATTATTACGTCGTCCACCAGGTCGTGAAGCATTCCCAGGGGATGTCTTCTACCTACACTCACGTCTCTTAGAGCGTGCAGCAAAATTAAATGACGATTTAGGCGGCGGTTCATTAACTGCACTTCCATTTGTTGAAACACAAGCAGGCGATATTTCAGCATACATTCCAACAAACGTTATTTCGATCACAGACGGTCAAATCTTCTTACAGAGTGATTTATTCTTCTCTGGAGTACGTCCGGCTATTAACGCAGGATTGTCTGTATCCCGTGTTGGTGGAGATGCGCAAATTAAAGCAATGAAAAAAGTTGCAGGTACATTACGTCTTGACCTTGCAGCATTCCGTGAACTAGAAGCATTTGCTCAATTTGGATCAGACCTTGATAAAGCAACACAAGCCCGACTAAATCGTGGTCAACGTACTGTTGAAGTGTTAAAACAAGGATTACACAAACCTTTAGTTGTTGAAAAACAAGTAATGATTCTTTATGCATTAACACAAGGATTATTAGATGATATTGCAGTGGATGATATCGTTCGCTTTGAAGAAGAATTCCACGTATGGTCCGAAACAAATGCAAAAGATGTTCTTGATACAATTCGTGAAACAGGGCAACTTGCAGATGAAGAAGCAATGAAAAATGCAATTGAATCCTTTAAGAAAACTTTTTTACCTTCAGAAAAAAACGCATAATGTAATACTTATGTGAAGGTATCAGATATATTTTAAAATTATCTTTGAAACAGAATTTTATGCGGGATGTAACCCTACACTTCTGTTTTAGAAGGGTGGTGAAAAGCTTGGCATCACTAAGAGATATTCAAGACAGAATAAACTCAACCAGTAAAACTAAACAAATTACAAAAGCGATGGAAATGGTGTCTGCTTCAAAACTAAGTAGAGCTGAAGAAAACGCAAAACGTTATTCGTCATACAGTAATAAGATTCAGGAAGTTATTGCAAATATTGCTAGTAACACTACAGACGTTACACATCCGATGTTAGAACGTCGAGAAGTGAAGAAAACTGGATATATTATTGTCACTGCAGATAGCGGTCTTGCAGGTGCTTATAACAGTAACGTGCTCAGAAAGCTTAATCAAACAGTTGAAGAGAGACACAGTTCTACTGATGAATATACGGTGATCGCAATTGGACGTATGGGTGTTGATTTTTGTAATAAACGTAATATGCCTGTAGCAGATACGGTAATCGGATTACAAGATCAACCAAAATATGCAGAAATAAAAGAGATTGCTTCAAACGCTGTCCAAATGTTTGAAAACGAGGAAATTGATGAGTTAATTATTATTTATAATGAATTTGTCAGTGCTATTTCACAAGTCGTTCAGATGGAAACGCTCGTACCGATTTCAAATATTGACAGTGTCAAAGCGACAAGTACGTATGAATATGAACCAGATGAAGAGCAAATTTTAAAAGTTCTTCTGCCTCAGTATGCAGAAAGCTTAATTTACGGTGCACTCCTTGAAGCAAAAGCAAGTGAGCATGCTGCAAGAATGACAGCGATGAAGAGTGCCACAGATAACGCAGATGAGCTTATTGATGAATTAACTCTTTCGTTTAACCGTGCTCGCCAAGCTGCTATTACACAAGAAATCACCGAGATTGTTGGTGGAGCAGCAGCACTTGAATAAATGAAAGTATTTTATAAGGAAGTTAGGAGGGAAATCGATTGAGTAAAGGGTATGTTACACAAGTAATGGGACCAGTTGTTGACGTTAAATTTGAAGACGGACAACTTCCAGAAATTTATCATGCATTACATGTTCAAATAGAAGCAACTGAGCAAAATGAAGCTAGAACACTCGCATTAGAAGTAGCATTACACTTAGGTGATAACTCTGTTCGTACGATTGCGATGTCTTCAACTGACGGAGTACAACGAGGTGTGCGTGTTACAAGTACGGGTGGACCGATTTCTGTTCCTGTCGGTAGTGATACGTTAGGACGTGTGTTTAACGTATTAGGTGAACCTATTGATTTAGGAGAAGATCTTCCAGCAGATACGAAGCTTGATCCAATCCACCGTGATTCACCAAAATTTGAAAACTTATCAACAGAAACAGAAATCTTAGAAACAGGTATTAAAGTTGTTGACTTACTTGCTCCTTATATCAAAGGTGGAAAAATCGGTTTATTTGGTGGTGCAGGAGTAGGTAAAACAGTTCTAATCCAGGAGCTTATTAACAATATCGCTCAAGAGCATGGTGGTATTTCCGTTTTCGCCGGTGTTGGAGAGCGTACGCGTGAAGGTAATGACCTTTACTATGAAATGAAAGATTCTGGAGTTATCGAACGTACAGCAATGGTATTCGGTCAAATGAACGAACCACCTGGTGCGAGAATGCGTGTTGCACTTACAGGTCTTACAATGGCTGAATATTTCCGTGATGAACAGGGACAAGACGTGTTACTTTTCATCGACAATATTTTCCGTTTTACGCAAGCAGGTTCGGAAGTTTCCGCTCTACTTGGTCGTATGCCATCAGCGGTTGGTTATCAGCCAACACTTGCAACGGAAATGGGACAACTGCAAGAACGTATTACATCTACAGATAAAGGATCTGTTACATCGATTCAAGCGATTTATGTACCTGCGGATGACTATACAGACCCGGCGCCAGCTACAACATTCGCTCACTTAGATGCAACGACAAACCTTGATCGTAAGCTTTCTGAGCAAGGTATCTATCCAGCGGTTGATCCACTTGCATCAACTTCACGTGCACTTGACCCTGAAATCGTTGGAGAAGAGCATTATGAAGTTGCTACAGCAGTTCAGCGTACATTACAGCGTTACCGTGAATTACAAGACATTATTGCAATTCTAGGTATGGATGAATTAAATGATGAAGATAAACTAACTGTTTCACGTGCACGTCGCGTACAGTTCTTCTTATCTCAAAACTTCCACGTTGCTGAACAATTTACTGGACAGCCAGGATCTTATGTACCTGTTCAAGAAACAGTAAAAGGATTTAAAGAGATTCTTGAAGGTAAATATGATGACCTTCCTGAAGATGCATTTCGTCTTGTAGGTCGTATTGAAGAAGTAGTCGAGAAAGCAAAAGAAATGGCTTAATATAGAGACATTGTACGTATGATAGGGTTCTTTAATGTAAGTACCCTATCATCTTATCGTACAGTAGTTGGGCTAGTTATTTAAGTGCTACTAAGGGCTTTCGCCGTAAACTTTTTACAATGTGCAATATCGCCTATGTCATGCCGTATAGGCTTGCTAATCGGCGTACTTTCTTTAGCGAAAAGCCAAGTTTTCTAAGGAGGTGTTTCAACTTTGAAAACACTAACAGTAAGTGTAGTTACACCAGATGGGCCAGTTTTAGATGGTGAATATGAAATGCTCAGCTGTAAAGCTGAAAATGGCGAGCTTGGGATATTACCGGGTCATATACCGCTTGTGGCTCCACTTACGATAAATGCTGTTAGATTAAAACATGAAAACACAGAAGATTTAGTCGCAGTAAATGGTGGATTTTTAGAAGTGAGACCTGATAAAGTAACCATTTTAGCCCAATCAGCTGAAAAAGCATCTGACATTGATGTCGAACGTGCGGAAAGAGCAAAAGACCGTGCAGCTAAATTACTCGAATCAAATAATCAAGATATCGACGTAATGAGGGCAAAACTAGCGCTCAATCGAGCAATAAATCGAATTAATGTAGCAAAAAAATAAGTATAAAACCTCATTACACTGGATGAGGTTTTTTTGTTTCTACGAATATATTTTGATAAAATAGAAATTCACTGATCTGTTTTGCTAAGGATGTAAGCTGAAACGGTTTTTATAGTACGATAAGTTCAGTTTCCATTAATACGACATTTCTTAATCGTGCTATTATTACATACTTACAAAGTTGCAGTATGTAAAAATTTGTTCGTAAAAACAATTGAGACGACAATATTTCAAATGATCTGTTATATAGAAGGCAATATTCGCTATTACCCGGGAAATATGTATAAATATATTCAGATTCGACGATATTTATTTCTCTATGTCATAAAAACAAATATAAACACCAATATGATGGGATATTAAACGACAGGATAATCATTCAGTCCTTAGATAGTCAGATTGTTTATCAGAGAACGATATATTGGAAGTTGGTGATAAAATGATTTCGATCGGATACTTTTCAATAATAGGAATGCTCTCTCATATTATTTTTATTTATATTACATGGACAGCAATGCAGGGGATTAATGTGGAAGCTTTTGTTCGTGCAAATAAAGTAACTGAAGCAAGAATTATCCTAGTATTTGTTTCTATCGTTATAGGAACTGGTGTAAGTCGGTTTGTATTAGATATTATACAATGGTCTCAGGATCTAATCTATTTATTCTAAACGTCCTGTTGATTTGTGTAAGAATTTGTATCGTTTAAATAAAATTCCTCTTGTACATACTTCTAATGACGGGGGGATTTTTTATGAAAAAAATTATTTTTATAGTAAGTATTTCATTTCTATTAAACCACACACAATTTAATCATCTACAATATAATGAATTATCTCTACTAGCTGAAGCTGGCCAGAATGAAGGCTGGGATTTAAAAGAGTGGCAAGCTGTAGCTTTTTTAGAGTTGACTCCACAAGAATATGACAATTTATCGAATAAACTACAAAATAGTTATTTAGTCACTATGGAAGAAAACGAAAATGCGGTAAAATATATATTTGAGACGAATGAGCGAGATGAGTTGATAACTCACTCTTTTTATACAGTAATCCCTACAAAGGGAGAACAGAATATCACTGTCCAAGCGATCTTTTTTGGTGAAGAATGGGATGATATGATCAGTGATTATTACGATTCATTGATCAAAGCATTACAGAAAGATTATAATATAAAATTTTCCAAAATTTTCACTTGTTTAAAGTTCGAAGTAAGTGGTATAATTAACAATGGGTTTTCTATTGACGAATTTTGGCAAAAAATGAACGTTGTACATAGAAAAGAACAGTATGATAATGTTCAACAATCGATCTATGAGAAGGAAGTTTACGGCTATTCACCGTTGTGGAGTAATACTATAACTGTAGATAATGAGCCAATTAATTTCCATATGACTATAAAAAACGATGAAGCAAATAAAAAACAAGTAATTGTAGGAACGCCTATGATATTAAATGAATATTAATATACTGAACAGAAATTGAAGGAGAATTGTCAGATGGATAAAATCGTTGTAAAAGGTGGCAGGAGATTAAACGGGAGCGTGAAGGTCGAAGGAGCAAAAAATGCAGTTCTTCCAGTATTGGCAGCAAGTTTAATTGCAAGTGAAGGAAAAAGTATAATTAACGACGTCCCAACTTTAGACGATGTATATACAATAAATGAGGTATTACGTAATTTAAATGCGAAAGTGCAATTTAAAAACAACCAAGTGAAGATAGATGCTACCAGTCGATTAGCAACTGAAGCACCATTTGAATATGTTAGAAAGATGAGAGCTTCTGTCCTTGTGCTGGGGCCTTTATTAGCGCGTTACGGGCACGCAAAAGTAGCTTTACCTGGAGGATGTGCGATTGGTACACGTCCGATTGATTTGCATTTAAAAGGTTTTGAAGCAATGGGTGCTAAAGTAAACTTTGGAAACGGGTTTGTAGAAGTGCGTGTAGATGGAAAGCTACAAGGAGGAACTATATATTTGGATGTAGCCAGTGTAGGTGCTACTGAAAATATTATGATGGCTGCAACCTTAGCTGAGGGAAAAACAGTCATTGAAAACTGTGCAAAAGAACCGGAAATTGTTGACCTAGCAAACTATTTAAATAAAATGGGTGCTAAAATTGTTGGTGCGGGAACAGAAACAATTCGTATTCATGGGGTAGAGAAATTATGTGGAGTTGAACATACGATTATTCCAGATCGTGTCGAAGCAGGAACATTTATGGTTGCTGCCGCTGTAACTGGTGGAGATGTTTTAATACAAAATGTTGTCACAGAACATTTACGTCCTGTAATTGCTAAACTTCGTGAAATGGGTGCTGAAATTACTGAGAATGAAAACAGTATTCAAGTTGTTGGTCCTGAAACATTAAAAGCAACTGATATTAAGACGTTGCCACATCCAGGATTCCCAACTGATATGCAATCTCAAATGATGGTGGCTATGTTATGTTCAGAAGGCACTAGTGTACTTACAGAAACGGTTTTTGAAAATCGATTCATGCATGTGGAAGAATTTCGTAGAATGAATGCGTCTATGAAAATTGAAGGACGAAGCGTTATTATAGAAGGCTTGAATAAACTTCAAGGAGCTCAAGTGCAAGCAACAGACTTAAGAGCTGCAGCTGCGCTTATTTTGGCAGGTCTTTGCGCAGATGGTCTCACAGAAGTTACAGAATTAAAGCATTTAGATCGTGGATATGTGGATTTTGCAGAGAAATTAAAAGCTCTTGGAGCCGATGTGAAAAGAGTAAAAAAAGAAGTATCAAAGTCTGATAACGTGATTTCACTCGATTTTCAATCGAAAAATATTGCAGTCGAACTTCCGTAAAATATCATAAATTAAATAATTTCACATATAGTATAAAGATTACAAAAAACAGGTAGAATGCAAATGCATCTATCTGTTTTTTATTTTGGCATTTTTAAAAATCTATGTTTTAGTTCTATTAATTCAATGAACTGTATATATTTTAATAGAGTTAAAAAATGGTTCACTAGGAGGGAATGGAAATAAAACAATCAAAGTATAATCATCTCAAGAAACGCCGTAATTCAAAGGTTATAAAAGAATTATCAAATCGGAAAAGCCCTCTCACATCTAGTAATAAGTCAGCATGGAAATTAGTAGGAACAATAACATTTTCAATCCTATTATGCACCATTGTTCTAGTTCCTACATTAATTGTCATGATCCCGAAAAAAGAACAGCCTACACAAGGAGAAGTGACAGATGTGTTTGAAGAAGAGCAGATTGAGGTACCACAATTACATGTAACTGTGAAACGAACAGCAACAGGAGAAGTAGAAGAAGTTCCATTGGAGAAATATGTAGCATCTGTCGTAGCGTCTGAAATGCCAGCTGAATTTGAAGTAGAGGCATTAAAAGCTCAAGCGATAGCCGCGCGAACTTACATTGTTAATCATTTATTGCATCAAGAAGATAAAGAGGAAGTAATTATTTCAGATACAACGGAACATCAAGTATATAAAAATGAGGAAGAGTTAAAGAGGGATTTGGGAGCAGACTTCCACTGGAAAATGGAAAAGGTAGCAGATGCTGTAAATGCTACTAAAAATGAAATTATTACGTATGAACAGCAACCAATTACACCAACATTTTTCTCAATGAGTAATGGACTTACAGAAGATGCGGAAAACTATTGGGGAAGCCCACTTCCATATTTAAAAAGTGTCGAAAGCCGTTGGGAAGAAAGTCATCCGAATTTTACCGAACAGACTATTTTTACGATAGAAGAAGTAAACAGTAAATTAGGAACTTCTTTACCCGCACAAACTGCAATCCCTATTAAAATTACTCGTACGGAAAGTAATCGGGTAAATAAATTAACGCTCAATGACAAGGCGTTTTCAGGAAGAGAAGTAAGGGAGAAACTTGGGTTGCGATCTAATGATTTTAGTATTCAACAAAAAGATAATCATTTGATTTTCACTACTAAAGGGTATGGACATGGAGTAGGGATGAGTCAATATGGGGCAAACGGAATGGCTGAAGAAGGGAAAGGTTATAAAGAAATTTTATCCTATTATTATCAAGATGTAGAAATTACAACGATTACAGAAGCAGCCCCAACTTTGGTGGCAAAATAAAAAAGGGAGTGGACATTGTTCACTCTCTTTTTAGATGTGTTATATGGAACCGATTATATTGGTAAATGTCGTTTGAAAATCGAGTTGGCAATATTTACATTGACTAAATCTTCAAGCCCGGTGACCATTCTTAACAGGCGAACGAAAGGGATCTGAATAGTTGAGAAAATAACAACTCCTATTTTATGCTTTTTCATAAATCCGCAATACGTGTGGAATCCTACCGTTGTTCCACCATGTTGAATAATTGGTACGTCCGACCACTTGTTATTTTCTATCATCCAACCGAGTCCCATTTCAATACCTTTAACAGCTTTTACATGTTGGTTTTCATGTGTCATAGATATGCTTTCTTGTAAGGAATTTTCTCTTATACCGATCTGATGCTCCAAATAAGTGAGCATATCATTGATTGAACTCTTAAATGCTCCTGCACCATTTATCGCAGGAAGCTCAATTGGTGGTACAGGTTCTCCTTTTTTAGTATAGCCTTTAACATATCTATCCATCTGATCATTTTTTACCGTAATCATCGTATCATTCATTCCAAGGGGTTCAAGAATATGAGTTTTAATAGCATTTTCATAAGACATATCACATATCTCCGCTAACGTATTGCCAAGCAAGCCAACCCCTAGATTTGAATATGCCCACTTTTTCCCAACATCTTTCGTTAAGGTAAAGTTACTAAAAAAGCGATGTAAGTCAGCAGGTGAAAAATCTTTATACGGATTATTTTTCCTTTTCTTATCTTCTTTTATATTTTTGCGAATTGTTTTCATATCTTCGCGAGGCAACCCTGACGTATGGGTGGCAAGGTGACGAAATGTTACATCTTTTCCTTTATAAGTTAGAGCCTTTTTATACTCAGGTTTATACGCACTGATTGGATCATCGAGTGTAATCCGACCTTCATTTACGAGTTTAGCTAACAACAAGCTAGTAAACGTCTTAGAAGTTGAGCCAATTTCAAACAACATATCCCCAATAGTGGCATCTGAGTTCACAATATCGTCTTGCAGGAAACCAACATACTCTCTTTGCTTATTTTTAGTTAGCCCAACAGCAATACTAGCCTGATGTGCTTTTGAAACTTCATTCTGCATTAATGTGAGCGTGTTCTCAGTAATCAAATTAATTCTCTCCTTATGTTAATGATATTAAATATTAAGTTAACTTAACTATAAGGCAATAAAGAATGACATTTATTTAAATTCATCTTCTGCAACTTGTTTTATATCGAGTAAGATGTCGCGAAACGCAATTAATTTCTCTTCGCCTATTTTCGCATATAGTTTCTCCGTAATGATCCGCTCAACTTTTTCTTGTTTATCGATATATTCAACTCCTTTACGCGATAAGGTGACAAGGATTTCGCGTCTATTTTTTTCATTAATTTCCCGATTAACATAGTTGAGATTTGCCAGTTTTGAGACTTGTTGACTTGCTGCACTTGGTGTAATTTTTAATTTTTCAGCGATTTCGCGAATGGTTAGTTCCTTATGTTGGTGGATGGTTGTTAATAGTAGATCTTGCGCAGATGGAATATTTTCGTCGAGTAGTTTGTTATACTTTTGATAAATTAGAGTATTAACAGACTGAGTAGTATCATTAATTTCTTTAACTATTTCATATATTCTTTTCACTTAATTATTTACCTCCTTAAATAGTTAAGTCAACTTAATTATATAGTAAATTATTTATAATGCAAGAGGAACTTTGCCTAAATTGTGGTAAATAAAAAGAGAGCGGATGCACTCCGCTCTCTTAAATTTATTATATAACATGGTTTTTCCGATTAATGACATGGATACAAAGCCCAATTGAAGATAGTAGTACACCGATCAGTAAAAGATTATAGTTGTTTGTAGCAGTTTTAGGCAGCTGGTTATCTTTTTTATCTACAGTTACAGTGAGATCTTGCTCCTCTTTGTCATTTGTATTGTCTTTATCGTCGTTGGAGTCTTTTATAGGAGAAAGGTCTTCATCTTCATCTGGTTTCTCGATTGGGTCTCCGTTATTAGGATCTTCAGGTTCTGGTGGTTCCACTTTCCTTGTTGGATAATCCGCTCTGATTTTTTCTATAAACGCATCAGCCAATGCTCTGTATCCCGCTTCGTTCGGATGGATATTCGGCTGATTGTCTAAGTAATCATTATAGTGACCAGTAAAAAAACTTTCCGTAGGTACGAATGTTGCTTTAAAATGGGTAGTTGGCGTTTGAATAGCCTCATTTAATCCGCCTAATAACGGACCGGTAATGATAGGTTCTAAAAAAGGTAAGGCATTATAATATCCCATCACATAAATATTAGCATCCGGATTTACAGAACGGATAAAAGATAAAATTCCACCGATATTTTCGCCAACTTTTGCAAGTGTATCTTCAAATGTCTGTAAAGTTTGAACAAACTGTTTTGCATTTGAAGCTAATTCGTTCGCTTTTTCAGCGTATATTTTTGCTTCTTCAAATTCTTTTAGATTTTCTTTCAGATTGTCTAATAGTCCGTCTGTTTCTTTTAAAGAATTTAAAGCATTTGTAATATGTGTCACAATATTTATATGTTCTTCTGGAAGCTCTATGTCATCGATTTTAGTAGAAACTGAAGTCAATAATGCGGAAGTATCTTCTAACAATGTTCGCAGTTTTTCTTCCTCTTCGATTCGCATTGTCTGTTCCATCTCGCTTAAATGATCTTGCAGCAAAATAATATTTTCCGTAGCAGCAGTGAGATCATCGATGATTTCAGTCAGATCGTTTGATTCTTCATTTAAATCTTCTAAAGCAGTACGGGTTACTTCAATTTCAGTTGCAATATCTGTAAGTGCGTTTTTTATTGTACTTATACTTTCCACTACGGATTTTTCTTTCACTGCTTTTTGTTCAGTTGCCACAGCAGCATCCTGCATAATTTTCTGTACGGCATCTGGATCCATAAATCGCGGATCGAATTTGTCAAAAGGAATCGTATTAACAAGTGGTAATATATCATTTGCTCCGACACTTAGCGTAATAATATCAGCATCTGGCAGCTCTTCGACAGAACTTAATTGATCAAGAACTTGCAAAGATGTAAAACCAGATACACCATAATTTTCGGTTAAAACTTCATATCCTCTATCTTCGAGATCAAGGGCGATATTACCGACATATCCAATACTAAATGATTTACCATCAGATAATAATCCTTCCGCTAAGGAATCCCCAAGTGCAACATACACGACTTTCTCATTTTCCTCAGTTTCAGCAATTGCAGACATCGGTGCAAAGATGAGTAAGAACATCATCATCAATAAGAGTGCCTGCGATTGCTTTTTCCATTTTCTCAAAAAATTCATCCTCTCTAATTTGATTTTTTAAAAAGTATGTACGCCCCGTCTAGTTGTTAGTAATAGTTTAACAAATAATGTAAAAGATTGGAATACTTGTTTGTGTACGGCTCTCTCTCAATCTAATAGAAATATTAGGAAAATAATATTTGGATTTATTAGCTGAGGCACTTTAAAGCGATTAAGGAATGAGGAGTTACACAATCAGATAGCCGTGCCCGTTGAAACGAGAAGTATATTTCTGAAACTGTCATACTTCTAATATTGTTCATCGTTTCTTTGATAAAAAGACGTTTGCTTTTTACATTACATCAACAACTCTTGCAAAATAGTAGCAATATTTATGGGAAAGGAAAATATTGAGAAAAAACTAGTAAATAAATGTATATAATTTTTAGATTCTGTTCACAATGGTTGATGAGGTGATAAACATGAAAGAATTTCCAAACGAATCCAAAAATAAGTGGACTCGTATTTTCAAGAAGAAATGGTTTTTCCCAGCGTTATACATTGTAATTGCAGCATTTCTTCTAACAGGAGTTGTCTGGTACCAAAACGCACAAAGTAAATTAATAGAGGGGCTAGATGAGATTGAGGGAACAGATGGCTACAATCAAAATGAATTTGATGAGGAGGCAAAATCTGTCCTGCAACAGCAAGAGATTATTAAGATGCCTGTAGATGATGCGGTGCAAACAGAAATAGTAACTAAATTTTACGATTACAACGCAGAACAAGAAGACCAAGAAAAAGGTTTGACGCTATATAATAATCGCTACTATCAGAGTACAGGAGTCGATATTGCATCCAGTGACGGAGAATCTTTTGATGTCGTAGCTTCCTTAAGTGGAACAGTTACAGAAGTTAAAGAAGATCCACTTCTCGGAAATGTAGTTGTCATGTCTCACGGAGAAGACATCATGACGTATTATGCAAGTTTAGGAGAAGTATCTGTCGAACCTGGTACTGATGTAAAACAAGGCGAGCAAATTGGAACGGCTGGGAAAAATTTATTCAGTGAAGAAAGTGGCACGCATGTTCATTTTGAAATTCGTAAAGGTGAAGCAGAAGTAAATCCTGAAGAGTTTTTCAATGAGCCTTTGAGTAAATTAGTAGATTTTGACGTTGAAGAGAAAGCGGAGCCTGAAGCTGAAGAAGAAAATACAGAAGAAACAGATGCGAATGAAGAAGATCAAGGAAAAGAAGAGGAATCAGATTCAGACGCGGAGATGGATTCAGAGCAAGAGAATAAAGAAGAAGATTCAGAAGCAAGTAAAGATTTATCTTTCTCTATCCCAGTATAAAAAAGTAAACACGGTTTATAGCCCCCTTATTTAAAGGGGCTTTTTTTTATGCTTTGATAAAAAAGTTTTAATTAGAAAAAGCGGTCTTGATTTTAAAAATTCAATTAAACTCCTTGTCCTTTCTGAGAAAAGCTTAAATTTAATCATAAACAAAAAAGCTTATTAATAAAATATGATTAACAGAGTAATCGCTTAATATCTGGGGTGCGAGTTAGTGAATATCTGTCATAAAAGGAAAAAAGATTGTTATATCTTTCGTTTGTTTATTTCCCTTATACTGCTAAAAAATTAGAATTTCAGATTTAAATATGGTACATGACTATGTAAAAAGGGCTCCAAGTCACGTTTTAATCAGTTAATTGAGAAAAGCACAAGCTGTAACGTAAGAAATTTATCGATAAGATAGCAGGGATACATAAATGTAAGTTACAGTTAGTTTTTCGTCTGGAAATAGACAGTGACATCGTAAGGGCCTATAAATAGTCGATCTTCGGATAATCATAACAAATATTATTGGTTGGGAATAAAAGAAGAAATAGATTTTTTACTCATCTTTGTCTAATCGTAATAACATGTTGACACCGCACCTTGTCTCACTTAACACCTCAGAAAATCAACATAGGGAGGCGAACGGTGTGCATGATTACATCAAAGAAAGGACTATCAGGATAGGGAATTATGTTATAGAGACGAGAAAGACTGTCCGAATGATAGCAAAAGAATTTGGTGTTTCGAAAAGCACGGTTCATAAAGATTTAACAGAACGTTTACCGGAAATAAATGCGGAACTTGCAAAACAAGTTAAAGAAATTTTGGAATATCACAAATCAATTCGACATATTCGAGGAGGTGAAGCAACAAGAGAAAAATACAGGATGGAACGTGAAAGACAGCCAGAGTAAATTTTTAATCAAATTTAGATTAAGAGGAGGAGATTGATCGAAGAGATTGTTTTTTGTATCTGTTTACTTATCCAGCTGGGGAAAACCCTAGCTGGAGTTTAATTTTTATAGAGAAGTTTATTTAAAAGTTAGAACGATTATCCAGCTGATTCTCAAAATAAGCATAGATATTGTAATTTAACTACGAAATAATACTACTAGATCTGTTAACTTGTTTTTCAAGATAAATCAATCTTTTTATAAGATGGGACATGGTAGTTGTATAGTAAGTTTTCATTCCTTTTGATTGGATTAGATTCGCAAAGTTCCTTCTTAAATTTATTGACAAGTATGTCTTAGGGTTTTATAATTATTTTAACTTATAAATTGGAACGCTATTCCGTAATGTGGAATGGCGTAATGGAAACGTAAACTTTTTGATGTTTTGAAACTGTATTCAATTTTATCGATTAAAGATATAAGAGAGGAATGGTTGAATATTGGATGTTGTGACAATAGGAGAAACAATGGCTTTATTTACATCGGATTCTACGATTCGATATGGAGGTTCATTTTCAAAGAAGTTAGGGGGAGCGGAAAGTAATGTCGCAATAGGACTTACTAGATTGGGATACTCAGTCGGTTGGGTGAGTCGATTAGGGAATGATGAATTAGGGAAATTTATCCTATCATTTATTCGTGGAGAAGGTATTGATGTCAGTCAAGTATCAATAGATAAACATGCACAAACAGGTATTTATATCAAGGAATTACGTCATGCAGCGGATGTTCGTGTACAATATTATCGGAAATTTTCGGCTGCAAGCTATATGTCAGAAGAGGATTTAGATGAAGAATATTTATCAAAAGCCAAGTATTTGCACTTAACAGGTATTACTCCGGCTTTGAGTGAAAGTGCTTATAAGATGACTTTAAAAGCGATTGAGATTGCCAAAAAAAATGGAACGAAAATTATATTTGATCCTAATATTAGACAGAAATTATGGAGCAAAGATCTGGCAAAGGAAGTTTTGCTACAAATTGCCTTACAATCAGATATATTCCTTCCAGGCTTAAGTGAAGCAACCTTTTTAACTGATGAGGAACAACCCGAAAAGATTGGGGAGTATTTTCGTAATCGCGGGGTTTCAATAGTGGTTATGAAGGATGGAGAAAAGGGGGCATATTATTCAACGAATAAAGAGTTTCATCATGTACCTGGTTTTTATGTAAAAAATGTAATAGATCCTGTGGGTGCTGGTGATGGATTTGCCGCTGGGTTTATATCAGGACTATTAGATAAATTGTCTATTCATGAAGCAGTTGAAAGAGGAAATGCGGTTGGAGCCCTCGTTACCATGGTAAATGGAGATTTTGAAGGGTTGCCTTATAGAGAAGAATTAGAGAGATTTTTAAATCATAATGATGTAGATGTTTCCAGATGAGGTGAAGAAAATGAATATATTAAATCAGTTAGAAGCTTCTCGAGTAATTGCTGTACTTCGTGGACTTCGTTTAGATAATGCTCTTGATATTGCAAATGCATTGTATCAAGGGGGAATTACTACGTTAGAAATAACAATGGAAACCCCAAAGGCATTACAAATTATAGAAAAAATAAGAACGGAACTAGGGGAGAAGGTATTAGTTGGTGCCGGAACGGTATTAGATCCTGAAACAGCAAGATCTGCTATAATGGCAGGTTCTGCATTTGTTTTCTCTCCTACGGTAAATGAAAAAACGATTGAGATGACTAAACGCTATGGTGTTTTTAGCGTCCCGGGAGCCTTTAGTCCAACTGAAGTATTATCAGCTGTTGAAGCTGGTGCAGATGCAGTGAAGATTTTCCCAGCATCTGTATTGGGGTCAAGATACTTAAAGGATATAAAGGGACCACTACCACATATTCCATTAATACCTACAGGTGGAATTGACTTGGATAATGCCCATGAATTTATAAAAGCAGGAGCGATTGCTGTTGGTGTTGGTGGTTCGTTAGTTGATTTAAAAGAAGAAACAAAAAGTGATTTCTTAGAGAACATTACGATGAAAAGCAAACAATTTATACAAGCAATCGAAACAGGACATGTAAATAATTGAATGGATTTTTCTAGCATAAAACTGGCTGGTAATTTATGAATTAAAGGTATGTGGGGCAATGGGAAAGTAATGACGACTTTTTTCCAGCCTCCAATGAAAATGTTTTTTAAAAAAAGCTAAGTTCAAAAAAAGTTGAAAACAAGTAAAGAAACGGAGGAATTATTAATGACGAATCCTATATTAAGTACACCATATGTATATGTTGATTTGACTAAATTGGATAAAAATATCGAGCTAATGGAAAGTCGCTTAAGTAATTCAGGAATAGAACATTGGCCACATATTAAAACACATAAAAGTATCGAGATTGCACGTAAACAGCTTGCAGCAGGTGCAAAAGGAATTACATGTGCAAAATTATCTGAAGCAGAAGTATTTGTAAATGCAGGAATTAAAAATATTTTATTGGCTTATCCAATCGTTGGACAAGATAAGCTTGCTAGGCTAGAAAAGTTAGTTGAAAAAACTACTATCCGAACAATTGCTGATAGCTTAGTTGTTGCACAAGGATTATCAAAAGTAGGAGAGTCAGCAGGTAACAAGATTGAAGTTTTAATTGAAATAGATGGTGGCAGTCATCGAGGAGGAGTTCAATCAGGAAAAGACACGCTGGACTTTGCTAAGGAATTATTAAAATTACCAGGTATAGAACTTAAAGGACTATTCACATATGTAGGGCAAATTTATAGTTTTGATTCTGAAGAGGAAGTGAAACAAGAAGCAAAACGAGAGGCTGAACTTTTGCTAGAGAATAAGGAACTTCTAAATTTAAATGGTATTGAAGTGGAAATAACATCTGGGGGTTCGACGCTTTCTTCCTTTTATGCAGAACAATTAAAAGGTATTTCAGAAAGCCGAGCAGGTAACTATGTGTTTGGAGATATTAATGCAGTTTCACATGGTATCTATTCACCGGAGGAATGTGCACTTAGAATTCGTTCTACGATTGTTAGTATACCGCTACCTGGACATGCAACAATTGATGCTGGTTCAAAAACGTTAACAAGTGATTTATCAGTAGCTGGAAGTAATTATGGATTTATTCTTGGAAAACCTGAAGTGGAAATTGTAAATCTTAATGAAGAACATGGTTACCTTAGATTTGATCCTGAAAAATATAGCTTTGAAATAGGGGATCAGATTGAAATAGTTCCCAATCATTCCTGTGTAATTCCTAATTTAAATGAATCTGTACATGCTTTCAAAAATGGAGAGTATATAAGGGAAATCAGTATAGACGCTAAAGGTAAGAACTATTAAAGGAGGTGGGTTAGTGAGGGAAAGTAGTAAGTTACAAAGCTTTAGTGATCACTTTAATTCAGAGGAATTATTGGAGATTTTACAAACGTTAATTTATCACAAAAGTGAATATCCAATTAATACCGAAGAGTCAGCTGCTCGCTATGTTAAAGATCTACTTATAGAGAATGGAATAGAAGCTAAATTGAAGTGGGTTGCAGATGGTAGACCAAATGTCTATGCTGAGCTAACTGGAAGCCAAAGCGGGCCAACATTATTATACAATGGGCACTTGGATGTTGTGCCCGCAGGTGAGGGGTGGAAAAGTAATCCATTTGAAAGCGTTGTCCGGGACGGTAAGCTCTATGGCAGAGGAGCTGCTGATATGAAATCAGGTGTAGCTGCAATGATTTACTCCGCTATTGTTTTAAAAAGAATGGGCAGTCCATTTAAAGGAAAATTAATACTCTTTTTCAATGTCGACGAAGAACGTGAAAATCTTGGAATGCGCGAATTTTTAAAAGAAGATGTAAGTGCAGACTATGCTGTGATTAGTGAACCTACCGATTTGAATATTTGTATTGCCCATAAAGGTGTCGCTAGGTATCGATTAAGAACGAATGGTATACCAATGCATGCGGCAAAAGTTAAAGATAATGATAATAATGCAATTATTAATATGTCTATCTTACTCTCAGCGCTAGAAAATTTAAATAAAGAAATTAAGAGTAAAAAGGATCCCGTACTTGGAAACGCCTCATTAACTGTTACGGAAATTAAGGGTGGCACAGCAATTAATATCGTTCCAAGTAAATGTGAGATTGAGATTGATCGCAGGCTGCTAGATGGGGAAACAGAAGAAGACGTATTAATGAAAATGGAAAATGTATTACAAAATGTTGCTGAAAAAAATAATATTGATTATGAATTAGAAAACTATTTATTTATCCCAGCAACTAATATTTCAATGAAACATGAATTAGTTAAAAGTTTGCAGAAAGTAATAGAGGAACGCTATTCAAAAGAGGCAAAAGTAGAGGCTTTCGGAGCGACATGCGAGGCACCATTTTTATCTATATATAAGGGTATACCAACTATTATTTATGGTCCGGGCTCATTAAATCAGGCACATGTTGTAGATGAATTTGTTGAGGTTCAACAAGTAATTGATGCATCACAAACCTTTATTGACCTAGCACTGAAATTACTACAAGGAAAATAATTTAAATTAAAAGGAGCGTTATTTATGTTAATTGAAAATAGATTAAAAGAATTAGGGATTACGTTAGAAGAAATAGGAACACCAAAGTTTTCATACACCCCAGCTACTCAAGTAGGAAACGTAGTGTATACATCTGGTCAAGATTGCCGAGTTAAAGGTGAGCTAATATTAGAGGGGAAATTAGGTAGAGAATTAACCGTTGATCAAGGAAAAGAAGCAGCAAGACAATGCGCCATTAACTGCATATCGGTTCTTAAATGGCACTTAGGTGATTTAGATAAAGTAAAAAAAATTGTAAAAGTATTAGGATTTGTACAAAGTGATGATGAATTTAAAGAACAACCTTATGTTATGAATGGTGCTTCCGATTTATTTTTGGAGGTATTTGGAGATAAAGGGAAGCATGCACGGTCTGCTATTGGTACTAATGAGCTGCCATTTAATACTCCAGTAGAAGTTGAAATAATTGTAGAAATAGAAGATTAATTCAGTTAGTAATTCTGAAAACGTTAGCAACTTATTTTATAAATTATATAAAATTCAAAGAATTGTTATTAGGAGGTTGTAAACTTGAGTAATAAAAAATCAAAACAAATTGTCATTTTATTAATTGTTATATCTGTTTGTATGACTGCCACTCCTATTGTAATGTTAGCAAATAATATAAGGCCATTTGTGTTAGGTCTTCCATTTTTCTTCTTTTGGAACATATTCTGGCCGACAATGCTATTTATCCTATCTATTGTTTACACAAGAATAGCAAACAAAGAAGAAAGCAATTAGAAAAGAATATATAAGTTAATACGAGAGGGTGTTACTTTTGACAGTAATAATAATAATATTTGCATTTTTATTTATGACATTAGGTGTCGGGTTAATTCCTGCAATCTTAGGTAAAAAAGAAAACAAAACACTTTCAATTGATGAATATACGCTCGGTAAGCGTGGGTTGGGAGTAGTATTAATTTTCTTTACTACTATGGCGACATGGTATAGTTCGTCACTATTCTTGGGAGCAGTTGCAGAGGTTTATACGAAGGGACTAGAGTGGGTCTTCGGTTTCACAAGTAGTGCAATTGCTGGTCTGGTATTCTTCTTTCTTGGACCTAAAATTAAGGAAGTTAGTGACAGGAAATTATATACTACCCAAGCAGAATTATTTGCGGACCGATTTAAAAGTGACTTTTTAGGATACGCATCTAGTCTTGTTGGGATAGTATTCATGATTCCTTACATCGTTATTCAAATGGTAGGAACTGGTTATATTTTAGAAGTATTTACTGATGGGAAAATCCCATATTGGTTAGGTTTATTAATTGGATTATCGATATGTCTTATTTTTATTTATTTTGGTGGAGTACGAAGTGTTGCTTGGACAGACGTATTCATGGGAATTGTCTTTTTAATTAGTATTTGGTCAGCTGTTCTTTTAGTGGCATATAAAGGTTTCGGATCCATCCCGAATCTTTTCAGCGAAGCAGAATTAAAAGTTCCGGATTTATTAACTTTACCTGGACCTGAAGGTGTAAGTTGGTCCTATTTCATCTCGATGGCATGGGTGATCGGTTTAGGTGGGTATATGTGGCCACATATGTTTATGAGAATATATTCCTCGGATTCTGTACAGTCAGTAAGAAAAGTTGGTTCTCTCGTAATTTTTGCTAGTTTAATTGCACAATTGCCTATTGTAATTGGAGCGGTTGCAGCTGCTATTCTACTACCAGATTTACAGGTTGCCGATACTGCACTCTTAGAATTGGTAAAAATGTATGCACCTGTTTGGATGATTGGGGTTTTAGGTGCAGGAGGAATTGCAGCGTCACTTTCTACCGTAAATAGTTTGATTCATGCGGAAGGTGTTCTAATTTCAAAAGACTTTTATTCTAAAATTTCTAAGAAGAAGAAAAGTGAAAAAGACATACTAAAAGTAACAAGACTTATTATTGTTTTTATTTCAATAATGGCATATTTTCTATCGTTAACTAAACCGCAATTTTTGTGGACAATACTAGCACAGGCATATGGAGGAGTTTCCCAATTTTTCCCGCTGATTATTGCTGTTTTATTTTGGAGAAAAGTTACAAAGCAAGGAGCTATTACAGGGTTGCTCGTAGGAGTTTTTGTATCGTTATTCTTTAACTTTGGACCAATTGCATCACCTTTTGGAATTGTCCCAATGTTTTGGGGAATGATCGCAAATACACTGTTATTAATTATTGTAAGCTTATTGACCCAAAATGAGGCTAATGATAAGATTACTGAAGATTACTTTAGTGATTCGGGGTTAGAACAAAAATAGAAGGTAAGATAAGTTATTGTGACTTTTTGATCAGTTGAAAACAATTCTAGTAAAAGAAACTTTGTTGTTTACTATGAATTAACTCAAATAGGCAGGTAACCTTAGTATAAATTTGCATGCTTATAATTAATCGTTTTTGAAGAACTTTAATATATTAAAGAAATTATCATACACGAATGCTTATAAAGCATGCAGTCTAGTATTCATTATTGCTAGCTTATCGCTCTTTTTATTGCGGTTTATATTATAATGAAATTAGGGTTTTCAACAATTATAGGAGAGGTTAACAATGTCTAATGTTCAATCTGTAGAACGTGCTTTAATTATTTTAGAAACGCTGTCCCAAGCGCAAAGAGGAATGAGTGTCAAGGAAATATCAAACAAGGTAGACTTAGCCAAAAGTACTACCCATCGCTTACTAACTACATTAATGAGTAAGGGATATGTTATACAAAATAATGAGAATGATGATTATTTGCTTGGTTTAAAATTAGTTGAAATATCTAGTTCTATTCTTGAAAATTTGGATATTCGCTCATATGCTAAAGATGCTTTAGAACACCTAAGCGATGTTACAAACGAATCGGTTCATTTATGTATTCATGAAAATGGGGAAGTAGTTTATATTGATAAATTTGAAGGAAACCATACGATACGAATGCACTCTAGGATCGGAAAAAGAGGTATGATGCATTGTACTGGTGTCGGAAAAATTCTATTATCTGGAATGACCGAAGAAGAGATTAGTAACATCATTCGTAAAAAAGGCCTGCCCAAACTTACTTCGAAAACAATAACAGATACGGAGACTCTATATAAACGTTTGGAGAAGATTAGAGCCGATGGATATGATATTGATGATATAGAAAACGAAGAGGGTATACGTTGTATGGCCGCACCAATTTTTAATCATCGCGGTGAAATTATTGCAGCTTTTAGTATTTCTGGTCCTGAAATGCGGATAACAAAAGAACGAATAGAATCAGAGTTAAAAAAGCTTATTCTTGAGACATCCACCCTCATTTCACAAAAAATGGGATATACTAGGTAGATTATTCCGACTTGAGAATTACTATGTTCTCAAGTCGGAATTTTCATGTTTAAAATAAAAAGCTCAGCTTAGTCTCACTAAGCCGAGGCTGCTGCACTTAGAATAACAATAATCCAAAAACCAATTTTAAATAAGAAAGTAACGATTCCTAAAATAATTCCCGCAATTGAAAATCCACGACGTACTGGTTCAGATAAAGCGAAAATTCCAAAGATGATTGCTAAAAGTCCAAGAATATAAGGGATGAACGGGATCCAGTTTAATACAACACCAATTATTCCAATTACTAGAGCTGCTATTGCCAGTCCATTACTAGGTTGAGTCTGGACTTGAATCACTCGCGATTCTACATGTTCGCCCGTCTCGTTTTCCACGCAAGTTCCTCCTTTCAAACCTACTCTATATTATGTATACAATAAACCTAGATTACCCTAATTATGTACGATTTTCAATAAGCCTTTAATCCTTGACTCGGCTCATGTTATGGGTGAAGTCGCGCAATTAGTGTGAAAGTTGCTCCAGTTAAGTTGAAAGTCGCTCAACCGGCGTAAAAGTTGCTCGAGTTGCGGTAGAAGTCGCTCAATCGGCGTGAAAGTCGCGCAAGCAACATAAAACTCGCGCAAATCGAGGCGAAGCTCGCTCATATTACGTTCAATCAACTAATTTTTTATTAAAAAATCAGATATTCATCCGTAACACATTATTTTCATTCTTAGCATAAATATAGTGTTGTCATGTTATTTTTAATGGTATTTAAGGTAAAAAATGGACTAAATTAAAGTTAAATGAAATTTATTAAGATTTTTGCGGTTTATTGTATAACTTTGTGGTAGAATGTAATGTTAGAAGTATACAATTTTACAGGTGGGAAAATGGGAAACGATCTGTGTTAGGAGGACTAGAAACGAATGTTTTCGAGAGATATTGGAATTGACCTGGGAACGGCAAATGTTTTGATACACGTAAAAGGAAAAGGAATTGTTTTAAATGAACCGGCTGTCGTAGCAATGGACCGTACAGCGGGGAAAGTACTGGCAGTTGGAGAGGAAGCTTATTTAATGGTTGGAAGAACGCCTGGGAATATTGAGGCGATTCGACCACTGAAAGACGGCGTTATAGCAGATTTTGATGTGACAGAAGCAATGCTTAAGCATTTTATAAATAAAATAAATGTACGTGGATTTTTATCGAAGCCAAGAATGTTAATATGTTGTCCTACTAATATTACAAAAGTAGAACAGAAAGCAATTAAAGAGGCAGCAGAAAAGTCTGGCGGACGTAAAGTGTATTTGGAAGAAGAACCGAAAGTAGCAGCAATCGGAGCGGGAATGGAAATATTCCAGCCGAGTGGAAATATGGTAATTGATATTGGTGGCGGAACAACGGATGTAGCTGTTCTCTCAATGGGTGATATTGTTACAGCAGAATCGATTAAACTTGCTGGTGATACGTTTGATCATGATATTTTACAGTATATCAAACAAAAGTATAAATTGCTGATCGGTGAACGAACTGCCGAAGATATTAAAATAAATGTAGGTACTGTATTTAAAGATTCTAGAAATGAAGAATTGGATATTCGTGGCCGTGATATGGTAAGCGGTCTCCCGAGAACTATAACAGTTCGTTCGGAAGAAATTGAAGAAGCGCTTCGAGAATCGGTATCGCTTATTGTACAGGCAGCGAAGTCTGTTTTAGAGCGCACACCTCCGGAATTATCTGCTGATATTATTGACCGCGGAGTTATCTTAACTGGTGGTGGTGCAATGATTCATGGAATCGATCAGTTACTTGCAGAAGAGCTTAAAGTTCCAGTATTAGTAGCGGACGAGCCAATGAATTGTGTAGCCAAAGGAACGGGTATTATGTTAGCGAATATTGATAAAATTGATCGAGTGAAAATCGGTTAAATGAAGCTAGAGCTTCGATTGGGTAAGGAGGATTTCATTTGTTAAGAGGATTTTATACAGCAGCTAGTGGAATGATTGCCCAGCAACGTCAACAAGAAATATTATCAAATAATATAGCGAATGCGAATACCCCTGGATATCAGGCAGATCAAGCTGTTCTGCGTTCGTTTCCAGAGTTATTGCTCCAACAAATGGGGTCAAAAAACATACCGACTGAAAATGGGCTGAAAATTCCAGAAAACCGTGTAATTGGCGGTTTAACTACAGGAGTATATGCGCAAGAAGCTATCCCAAACTTTGCACAAGGGGATATTAGAG
Source organism: Pseudogracilibacillus sp. SE30717A (assembly GCF_037071985.1). NCBI lineage: Bacteria > Bacillati > Bacillota > Bacilli > Caryophanales > Bacillaceae > Pseudogracilibacillus > Pseudogracilibacillus sp. SE30717A. The sequence goes on from NZ_JAXHDF010000016.1 coordinate 45,337, forward strand.
AAACAGGTATATTTACTGACATGGCGCTTGTTGAAGGATTAAAGCCTGATGAAACAGGTGGGATTTTCTTTACAGTCCAAAATAATGAGGGCGAGATACGTTATACACGAAATGGTCACTTCACTGTGGACGCAGAAGGTTATTTGACGACGAATGAAGGGTATTATGTTCTAAATCAGGCGGGAAACCCAATTCAGACAAATGGATTGGATTTCACAGTGACTCCTGAGGGGGGTGTTCAAGCTGCAGGATTGAATACTCAGCTTGGGCTTGCCTATATTGCGGATGTTCAGGACCTAATTAAAGGAGAGAATGATTTATTGCAACTTGAAGGAGATGCGGTAGCAGCGAATGCATATACTTCAGGTGCAGAATTTACAGTACAGCAAAATTATCTTGAAAGTTCTAATGTTAACCCGATGCAATCCATGACCGATATGATTCAAGCATACCGGAGTTTTGAATTAAATCAACGAGTGTTAAAAGCTTACGATGATAGTATGGGCAAAGCAGTAAATGAGATCGCTAGATTAGGATAGGGGGGATAAACAATGTCACTTCGCACAATGGGCCAAGCGGCTGTAACAATGAACCAATTACAACATCAGATGGATATGATTGGTCATAATTTAGCTAACAGTCAAACAACTGGATATAAATCGAGGCAGGCTGAATTTTCCAACTTGTTAACTCAACAAATAAACAATATGTCAAATCCAGACAATGCGATAAATCGAGTCACTCCAGATGGTATTCGGATTGGTACAGGAGCCAGACTTGGAGCAATTCATAATAATTTATCCCTTGGATCCATGCAAAAGACGGGTCGAGATTTAGATACGATGTTACTTAATGAAAATCACTTTTATCAAATAATGGTAGATGGTGAAACGCACTATACGAGAGATGGCGCATTTTATTTACAACCGGTAAATAATGGAGCAGAAGTTGTATTAGTAACTCAAGATGGTTATCCAGTGAATGGCGTAAACGGACCTATTCAATTTGAAGGGAACTTTGACGCTATACAAATTGATAGAAATGGTGCAGTCATTGTTAGACGAGGCGATCAAAATGTATTAGCAGGAACGATCGCTGTAGCTCAAATTGAGCGACCACGTAGTTTGGAAGCTGTTGGAGATAATTTGTTTCGAATTCCACAAAATTTTACAGACAATGGTCTTGTTCAGCAAGCTCCGTTGGATGGTTCATTAATTGAGAGTGGATCGTTAGAAATGTCAAACGTAAGTATCCAAGAGCAAATGACACAATTAATTAATGCGCAACGTTCATATCAATTTAATTCAAGGACAATTTCAATGGCAGATCAGATGCAAGGGTTAGTTAACCAACTTCGATAAAAATTCATGAGCATGTTTTACATTTATTAGAGTAGGTAATACGATAATAGAGCATGCTCATAATTACTCTTAGCTATTTAACAAACTTTATACAACGTTAAATAGAGAAATAAAGGTGAATTCGAGATGGCTACAGATTTAGTGAATAAAGAAACGAGTGAGAAGACAACAATAGCGACGGAAGAACCTTCCGAACAACCAACTAAAAAATCCAGGAAGAAAAATAAGAAAAAGTATCGTGTCCGAAAATTTCCAATCTGGTTACGAATTATTGTTGTGCTCATCCTGTTTGTATTTTGTTTAGTGCTCGGTGTAATTGTTGGCTATAGCATTTTAGGTGACGGATCTCCAGCAGATGCACTTGATAAACAAACATGGCAACATATTATTGATATTGTGAATAAAGAATAATCATTTTATACTACTCCCAACTTTATAAAAGTGGGAGCATTCTTTTTATTGACGCAATTTTATTAAAAAAATTCAAGAAAAGAGGGTTTTATATGTTAGATGTACAAAAAATAAAAGAAATCATTCCACATCGATATCCGTTTTTACTAGTTGATCGAGTAACGGAAATGGAAGAAGGAAAACGAGTAGTTGGTCTAAAAAACGTTTCAGCAAATGAACCATTTTTTTCTGGCCATTTTCCTGAATATCCTGTTATGCCTGGCGTATTAATTTTGGAAGCATTGGCACAAGTAGGAGCAATTGCAGTACTTGATATGGAACAAAATAAAGGAAAAATTGGCTTTTTAGCAGGAGTGGATAAATGTCGGTTTAAAAGAGAAGTTAAACCGGGTGATCAGCTGCAATTAGAAGTAGAAATTATTCGTATGAGAGGTGCGATTGGAAAAGGAAAAGGCGTTGCAACAGTAAATGGTGAAATTGCTTGCGAGGCTGAGATAATGTTTGCCATTAAGTAATTCTGAACAAGTATAAACTATTCCCTTTATTTTAATCTTCCTTTTAATTTTAGAATGACTAGAAAAAAATTGGATAAGCTAAAAAGGAAGAATTGAGGTAAGGGAGGGATATTATATGTTGAAAAGAGTACTTATCGTTATGATGGCACTTACTTTTGTTACTGCTTGTGGAACACCTGGAAACAATAATAACAATAATGCACCAGTTCCAGATGATAATGCACCAGCTAACGATAATAATGATTTAAATCGTAATCAAGATATGAATAACAATAATAATTTTGATACGAATGATAATTTAAATCGTGATCAAATGAACAATAACAATAATAATATGGGTCCAGATGATCGACAAAACAATGATATGTTCAATAATAATAACAATGTAAGATAACTTCTTTACAAGAATGCCCTAACTATTAGGCATTCTTTTTTTGTCATCATTATTATCAAGTGATTCAACGAATATTTTTACTACCCGCTTTTGTCGGATATGAAATAAATTTATTTTACTAAAGGGTGGCGTTGCATACGTAAAGAAAGACCAAATCGTAATGCTGTTAACGAACAACATTACAATTTGAAAAAAATAATCAAAAAGTGATTATAGATGAAAAACACAAAACATCTTGACATATTTACTAAAGGTTAGTAATATTATTACAAATGTAATGAGTTGATACAAAAGTAACTAATTGTTTTTATTTATACTCTGTATGAACTAACCAATTATGAAATTATTTATTTTCGCTCCAAATTATTAAATAGCAGCTTGAAATTTCGGAAATTGAAACTAATAATTATGCCACAAATGTTAGCGGTTACATAAGATTTAGTTGGTTTTTGGACAAACTCTACAATTGCACTAGGGAAAGTATAAATATCAAATGAAAAGAGTTAAACAGAAAGAGGTTATCTATAATGGAACTCTGTTTAACAATTAAGAGAGTATTTGAGGATGAAACGTAAATCTAGATGGTCTGCCGATATACTTAATTAGTAATAAATCAATTAAAAATCACAGAATTTTCAATTACATTATTAGGAAACTGTAAGAAAGGAGATACAACAATGTGAGTGACTTTTCAATAGTAAGTTATCTTGATCAAAATGCTGAGTACTTAATACGCGTACTATTGAGTGCTGTTTTAGGATTTTTAATAGGCCTTGATCGTGAATATAAAAAGAAACCCGCAGGTGTAAAAACATATATGTATGTTACAGTTGCATGTACATTATTGACAATTATATCAGTTGAAAGTGTTGAAAAGTATGGAGAATTAAACCATCTCGTCCGAATGGATCCTTTACGTTTAGCTGCTCAAATTGTTTCCGGTCTTGGTTTTCTTGGTGCAGGTGTAATTTTAAAAGATGGACTTGAAATTAGAGGTTTAACTTCTGCCGCAATGATTTTATTTGCAGGAGGAGTTGGAATAGGAATTGGAGCAGGATTTTACGGAATTATAATTTTTACAATGCTTATAGCTTGGTGTTTAGCAAAACTAGGTGAGAAATTGGAAAGAGATTATAATTTGGGAAACAGAAGAAAAAGAAAACGATCTATCCAAAAGAGAGAGACGAGTTAGTCTGAAGAAAAATTTAATTAACAATCAAATAACGATCAATTAACAATTAATTAACAATAAATTGTTAAAGTAAAGGAGTCGCTTAATTGGATAAAATTCGCTTGATTAAAAGAAAGTGATACTCAATATTCAATTAGTGATGAGGACATAAGATTAAAAGGGCAAGCATCTTTTAGTTTTCTGAATAGAAGACTGTTGTAGCAATATTAGAGATTCATGAAACAAGTAAGGAAAAATTTAATCATTAATACCTCTCTATACAATACAACTTACGTTTGCTTCTTTAAAGGGGGGATGCATTTATTTTATTAGCCGTATTATATAAAAAACTAAAAACTAAAAGAAAAAAGGTGGCAATTAAAATGATAAATATTAAAAGGCTTACGATGTTATTATTACTTATGGCTTTATCAATTATTGTTGTAGCGTGTTCAAATAATGATAGTGAAAAAGCATCAACTAATGAAGGAAAATCTTCGGATGACGAAAAAGTAACCGTCAATCTGTATACCTCAGAGTCACAAGATCTTGTTGGGGAAATGATGAATGAATTTACCGCTCAAAATCCGAACATTAAAGTAGAGATATTCCGTACAGGTACTGAGGAATTAATTGCTAAATTAGAAGCAGAAAGATCGGCTGGAGGTATTGATGCAGATATGGTTTGGTTTGCTGATATTGATTATTTCAATACTTTAGATGAAGAAGGTCTGCTTGAAGAATACCAATCCCCAAATGCGGAAGAAATTGATGAGAAATTTATTTATAACAACGGAAAATATTACGAAGTACGTCAAATTTTCAATGTTCTAGCTTATAATACTGCACAAGTAAGTGAGCCGTTAACGTCATGGGAAGACTTATATCGTGAAGATTTAAAAGGAAAAATTGCCATGGCAAGTCCAGATTACTCTGGAGCAGCATTTTTAACATTGGCTACCATCGTTGATAATGATGATCTTGGTTGGGATTTCTATCAGTCTTTGAAAGATAATGATTTAAAATTCGAACAAGGAAATGGTGCATTAGCTAGTAAAATTGCGAGCGGAGAGTATCACGCTGTATCAGTAGTTGACTTTATGGCTCTAAATGCGAAGAACGAAGGTGCTCCTGTTGAGATAGTTTGGCCTGAAGAAGGAGCTGCAATCATTCCAACGCCGGTAGGAATTATGAAAGATTCAGAAGTGGTAGACGCTTCAAAGAAAGTGTTGGATTTCTTATTATCTGAGGAAAATCAAGAAATGTTCAAAGAACAAGGTTATATTCCGGTAAATCCTAACGTAGGAGTTCCAGAAAACGCTCCAGCAGCGGATGAGATTGAGATAATGCCATTAGATCTGGACTTTATAAAGGAAAACAGAGAAGAATTAAAGTCAGAATTTAGTAATATTTTTGGTTCTAATTAATAAAGAGTAATTTGGAAAACTTCAAAGCTGTCTTAGAAATAGTTTGGTTTCTAAGACAGCTTATATAAAGTAAAGAAAGGATGAGAATAATGTCCCAAATGCCTCCAGAAAAGAAGATATCAAAAAAACTGTCTGCATCCTTTTTTAACATACCAAATATAGTATGGTGGATCATCATTATTTTATTAACATTTACAGTTTTTTATCCTTCGGTTGTACTTGTAATCGAGAGCTTTATGACCGATGGTAAGTTATCATTTTCAAATTATTTACATATATTTGATGCCCCTGAAATAGTAAAAAGTATGTTAAATAGTTTAATAGTAGTAATTCCTTCTACATTAATTTCTACTATATTAGCAGTAATTTTAGCTTGGCTAGTGTCTAGAACAGATTTACCCGGAAAAACTATTTGGCAAACATTACTAGTTATTCCTTATTTAATTCCTCCATTTATAGGTGCTATTTCATGGACATATTTATTAGGACCGGTTGGATTTTTAAATAAATGGTATATGGCTTTATTTAATGCGACCGATCCTCTGATAAATATATATAGCTTGGGTGGAATGACCTTTGTAATGTCCATTTATGGATTTGCTATTCCGTATATTATTATTCTACCTACTATGAAGAAAATTAATGCGTCGGTTGAAGAATCAGCACGTATATCAGGTGCCAGTACACTAAGAACGTTAAAAGATGTAACGATTCCGGTTCTTGCGCCAGCTATTTTCGGTGGTATGTTACTTCTATTTATGTATAATTTAGCGGACTTCGGGATTCCGGCTGTTTTAGGTGCTCCTGAACAAATAAATCTGATGACTACGCAAATTTATTATACAATTCTATCTACGGATATACCTAATAACTTGCAAATAGCGTCTGCTCAATCTATGTTACTTGTTTTAGTTGGAGTAATTGGCTTATATTTTTATTCTAAATTTACTAAGTCAAGTAAATATGTAGTAGTTAGTGGAAAAAGCGGGTCAGCTGAAAACACAAAATTAGGAGCTTGGCATTGGCTTGGACAACTTTTCTTGCTTTTCGTTGTTCTAACTACATTTATCGCACCAATGATGGCGATATTAGTTACAAGTTTATCTAAAGTTTATGGACTGCCTGTAAGTATTTCTAATTTAACATTAAGTAATTTCCTTAAACTTTTTGAATTAGAATACATTCAGCGATCATTATTTAATAGTTTGTCACTCTCTGTAACAGCAGGCTTGATCGTAGGGTTTTGTGGACTTATTATTGCGTATATGACTATTCGAGGTAAGGCTAAAGGCGCTGGAATTATGACTGCTTTAGTAGCGATACCATATGCAGTTCCAGGTACTATTGTTGCTTTAGCAATGATTATGGCATTCTCCCAACCACTCCCTATTATTGGCTGGAAGTTATATAGTACATATGCAATTTTATTGGTTGCATATATTGCTAGATTTATGAATTTAGGTGTGACTACCCTTTCTGGTGCAATTGGCCAAATCGATCCGTCATTGGAAGAAGCCAGTAGGATATCAGGTGCGTCGCGAGCAAGATCCTTTGCTGACGTAATGTTCCCTTTACTCAGACCAAGTTTGTATAGTGCCTTCTTTTTAGTCATGATCCCTGCACTGGGAGAAATTTCGCTTTCCGCATTATTATGGTCTGTAGGAAATGAAACAATAGGGGTATCAGTATTCTCGACCCAGATGGAAGGAAAGGTTACTTTAACTGCGGCATTAGCTATCTTACTATTGTCATTTACCATTATATTAAATTTAGTAGTTCGAATTGTTTCAAGAGGACGGGTCGGAATTTAAGAGTGCTAGGAGGAAAAAGATGAGTACATTAATTTTTGATAATATTACAAAAAAATACGGAAATAAAACTGTAGTTAATAATTTCAATGCGAAAATAAATCAGAATGAGCTAATCACAATTGTAGGACCTTCAGGATGCGGAAAAACAACAACATTAAGAATGATAGCAGGGTTTGTTGAGCCTACTACAGGAATTATTAAAGTTGGTGATCAAGAGCTTGTAAATAAGGAAAAAAATCACTTTTTAGAACCAGAAAAAAGAGAGATAGGGATGGTTTTTCAATCGTATGCAGTCTGGCCGCATATGGATGTTTTTAAGAACGTCTCTTACCCTCTGAAAATTCGAAAAGTTAATAAAAGCGAATTAGCTAGAAGAACAAGAGAGGTATTAAAATTAGTTCATTTAGAAAAGTATGAAAATAGTTTCGTCCATGAATTGTCTGGTGGACAGCAACAAAGGGTTGCTCTAGCTAGAGCGTTAGTAATGGAACCGCAATTATTATTACTTGACGAACCACTTTCAAACTTAGATGCTGCTTTAAGAGAGTCAATGAGAAGTGAAATTAAAGAAATTCAACGTAAGTTAGATGTAACGATTATTAATGTAACCCATGACCAAATTGAAGCCATGACAATGTCTGATCGAGTTATTATAATGGATCATGGAAATATAAAACAGATTGGTACACCAGAGGAAATCTATAATGATCCTGCCGATTCTTTTGTTGCTAAGTTTATTGGTTCAGCAAATCTTCTTGATTGTCACCATATTAAGACAGAAGGTTCTTCGATGACGATCAAAGTTTTAGGAGTTGAAATGGATGTAAATACAAAAGACATCCAACAAAAGGAAGGTAAATTATGTGTCAGACCTCACCATATTGTCATCGATAACTCGTCGCACTTAATTGGAAAGATAGTAAGAAGGCTTTATCAAGGAGATCGGGTAGAATTCCATATTGAGACGAAAGGCCAAGTAGTTAGAATGATCACTGATGCAAAAGAAAAATATAAAGTTGATGATAAAATTGGCATTAAATTTGTCGAAGGAATTTGGTTAGATAACTAATTTAAAATAGGATTGATTAAAAATGAAAATTAAAATTTTAGGCTATTGGGGTGGATATCCATCACAAGGCGGAGCTACTGCAGGCTATTTAATAACTACTGAGGAAGGACAGATATTACTAGATTGCGGAAGCGGGGTAATGAGTAAATTATCGTTGCACACTAAAGTGGAGAATCTTAATGCTGTAATTCTTTCTCATTTACATTTTGACCATACAGCCGATATAGGGATTTTACAATATGCTGCTGTAGGTGCGCTTAGAACGGAAAAAATGAAAAATAAATTAAAGGTGTATGCTCCAACAGAACCTGCAAGTAATTGGAAGGCAATTCAAAGTGAAGAAACTGAATTTCTGCCTATAGATGAGAGTAGAACTATTTATACGGCAGGCCTAAAAATTGAATTTAAATCTGTTACCCATACAATTCCTTGCTATGCGGTAAAGTTCACATATAAAGATAAAGTGTTTGTTTACTCAGCAGATACAGCTTATGACGAAAGTTTAATTGACTTTGCACAAGGTGCCGACATATTTATTTGTGAGGCAACCATTTGTCCCGGTAGTATTCATACGGTTGGAACCGGCCATATGGATGCTACAGAAGCGGGACAAATTGCTAAAAAGGCGAATGTAAAGCAATTGATTTTAACACATTTACCTCATGATGGCGACTTTCAACTAATGAAAGAACAAGCTGAAGAAGCCTTTGGTAATCGAGTGTTTTTACCAATGGAAACAGAAGAGTTGTTTTTATAGTCATTTGACAATTAAGAAAAGGTGGATATAAATGTATAAATTACTTGCATTGGATATGGATGGGACTCTTTTAAATAATAAAAAAGTCATTACTGAAGAAGTAAGACAGGAAATAAATAATTTATTAAAGAAAGACATAAAAGTAACTATTGCAACGGGAAGGTTTCCCGCATCAGTTTGGTTACATGGACAATCATTAAATTTAACAAGCCCTTTAGTTGCTTTGAATGGAGCGGTAATTTTAGAACCAGTAAATGGAGAATCAATAGAAACAAGTCCTCTACCATCCAAAGTTGCAAAAAAGATAGCAGATTTTGCTCAAAAGAATAATGTGTATGTTCATTTTTACGGATATAATGTTTTATATGTTGAGAAAACGAATGATATGAATCAAAGATGGGCGATTGCAAATGTGGTGATGGACGAAGCAAAGGAATTAACAGAAACGAATTATAGAGATCAACTTGCCCATTTCAGCTTGGAAGAGGTAGGTAATCTCTCAGATTTTGTAACTAAAGCAGATCACCCAGCTTTATTTAAAGCAACAATTATTGATGAAGACACAGATCTGATAGAAAAGCTCTATCAAGATATAAGCAATTGGTCAGAATTGAATGTAACACGAACAGGGAAAAGAAGATTCGATATAAATTTAGCGGGAGTAAGTAAAAAAACAGCTTTAATTGATATTTGTAAAAGGCTTGGAGTTAAGCAAAGAGAAGTAGTGGCAGCCGGAGATTACGATAATGATGCAGAAATGATAAATTGGGCAGGTTTAGGGGTTGCTATGGAAAATGGTAATGACTTTATTAAAGAAATGGCTGATGATATAACCACTTCAAATGAAGAAAATGGAGTTGCTGAATTGATTAAAAAGCATTTTTAAAAAATACGATTAAACCCATTAGTTTGAACTCAGTATCGTGAATATTTATTGCTATTAATTTTTTCATCCGCTATTATAATTTTTTTATAAATACATTTTAGCGGAATCGCTCAATTCGAGTTGAAGTCGTGCAATTCGGGGTGAAAGTCGCGCAATCACTTCGGAAGTCGCGCGAGTCAAGTTAAAAGTCGCGCAATCACGTTGGAAGTCACTCAATTCGAGGTAAAAGTCGCGCAATTAGCGTGAAAGTTGCGCGAGTCGAGGTAGAAGTCGCTCAATTAGCGTGAAAGTTGCGCAATTCGGGGTGAAAGTCGCTCGATCACTTCGGAAGTCGCGCGAGTCAAGTTAAAAGTCGCGCAATCACGTCGGAAGTCGCTCAATTCGGATTGAAGTCGCGCAATTCGGGGTAAAAGTCGCGCAATCGCGTCAGAAGTCGCTCAATTCGAGTTGAAGTCGCGCAATTAGCGTGAAAGTCGCGCAAGTTATGTTAGAAGTCTTTGCAAACATATAGCTTGTTTGAGAAATGTTGATTCTTTAAGTTTTTTAAAAGAAAAAAAGTCCCATTTGTGAGGATTTGATATGCTCCCCTGTAGGTAGACTGATTTTAAATAAATAAAATCTGGTTACTTATAGGGGAGCTTTTTATGTCAAATAAAAGAAGCCGTTCTTTAAAAGAAAAAGTTGAAATATTAAATGCTTATGAATCGGGGAATCATTCTTTAAGTGAATTATACGATCTTTATAATGTGTATCCTAGTTCAATTAAGGACTGGAAATATAAGTATGAAAGGTATGGGATAGAAGGATTAAAGGAATCTAACACCTGGAATAAATACTCTAAAGAATTAAAATTAGCTGCCATAAAAGATTATGAATCTGGTAATTATTCTTTAAGACAAGTGGTTAGAAAATATGAAATTTCGGATGCTAAAGTTTTGAGGGATTGGATTAAGAAGTATAATGGTCATAGAGAGATTAAGAGTGCCGGGAAAGGACGGAATCATTCTATGACTAAAGGAAGATCCACTTCGTGGAAAGAGAGAATTGATATTGTTTACTATTGCTTATCTGTGGACAAGAATTACCAGGAAACAGCTGTTAAATATAAAGTGTCCTACCAACAAGTTTATCAATGGGTTAGAAAGTATGAATCTGGCGGTATAGATGCATTAAAGGACAGACGCGGAAGAAATAAAACAGAAGAAGAGTTAACTCCAGAAGAGAAAATGAAATTGGAAATAAAGAGAATCGCAAAAGAAAATGAACGATTAAGAGCGGAGAATGCATTTTTAAAAAAGTTGGAGGAAATAGAAAGGAGGCGGTCTTAAGTAAAGTTCGTCAAGAACATAAGTATTTAGCAATCAAAGAACTAAATGAAAATGAAGGGTTTAATATATCTTTATTATGTGAAATAGCCGTTATTGCACGTTCAGCGTACTATAAATGGGATAAACGAATACCTTCTCCGGAAGAACGATTGAACGAAAAAATTCTTGAAGAAATTAAAGAGTTGCATAAAAAACATGATGGGATTTTGGGTTATCGTAGAATGACGCTGTATATAAATCGTTTATTTAAAAATAGCTATAACAAAAAGAGAATCCGAAGGATTATGAAAATCGCAGGCATAGAATCTGTTATTAGAAGAAAAAAGAATCGATATGTAAAATCTACTCCGCAACATGTTGCGGAAAACACGCTAAATAGAGACTTTACAGCAGAAAAGCCAAATCAGAAATGGGTAACAGATGTTACTGAATTTAAATATGGTCATTCAAAGAAAGCCTATTTAAGTGCTATTTTGGACTTATATGATAACACTATTGTCAGCTATGTAGTTGGTCATTCAAATAATAATCAACTTGTATTTGAAACATTGGATAATGCCATCCAAACATTATCGGCAACAAAGCCATTAATCCATAGTGATCGTGGATATCAGTATACTTCTTATCCATTTAAACGGAAAATTGATGAAGCAAAGATGACACAAAGTATGTCAAGGGTCGGAAAGTGTATTGATAATGGACCAATAGAGGCATTTTGGGGAACAATAAAATGCGAAAAATATTATTTAAATAAATATGATACTTTTGAAGAACTCGTAAAGGCAATAGATGAATACATATATTTTTTCAATTACGAACGATTACAAGAAAGATTAAACGGCCTTAGCCCCATGGAATTTAGGGCTAAGGCCGCTTAAGCACATTTTATTATTCCACTGTCTACTTGACAGGGAGCAGTTCACTTTTTACATTCTTTATATTACTTTCCTAAAGCGATACGCTGCATGAACACCGAAGCCAAGGATGACAGAAATAATTCCGGCAAAAACGTAATTCCAGCTGTTTGTTGCTGTCTTTGGAAGGTTACCGCCTTTCTTATCATCACCATCACCTGAGTCGCCAGATCCAGTTCCAGATGCACCAGATTCGGGGTCTTCTTCTTCGCCTTTGACATCTTCTTCTTTCATCAATTCAAGACTTTCATATGCTTCTTTTAAATGAGCTAAAGCTGTATCAACATCATCTTGGGTAGCTTCATCCGTCTCCAAAATGTTTTCAGCATTCGCGAGTGCATTTTGAAAAGACTTCCAACTATCTTCTGTATATAGGTTTTCATCCAATTTTTTGTCTTTTAATTCGTTTACGTACGTTTCAAGTTTTGATATATCGATTTCTGCTAGTGGTTCTTTCGGGTCTGTTTTTGGAGCTTCAGGAGTTGGTTTTTCTTGATCCTTAGGGGTCAAATCGATAGGATCTTCTTCGTCTTCTGCTAACTCCAAATTATCATAAGCAGTTTGCAAATCTTCTAGAGCAGTATCGACTTCTCCCTGAGATGCAGTTATTTTACTGTATACCTCTTCCGCTTTTGAAAAAGCTTCTTGAAATGCTTCCCAGCTATCTGTCGTATACTGATCCGCATCAAGGTCCTCTGCATAAATATGATCAATCAACTCTTCTAACTCAGACTTATCTACAATTGGTTCTACCGGAGGTCTGATAGGGAAATTTTCTACTAACCCTTCATATGCTTTTTTTAATTGAGCTAATGCTCGATTAACTTGATCTTGTGTCGCATATTCATAGGCGATTACAAGTTCCGCTGTATTCATCGCTTTCGAAAATGAACTCCAACTTTCCTCTGTGTAATCCTCCTTGTTCAAGTTTTCCTCATATATTTCTTTGAGAAAAGCTTCCAATTCCGATTTATCACCTATAATTGGCAACGTACCGTCCAGTTTTTCTAATCCGTTATATGCTCTATTTATTTTCACATATGCTAGTTGAATCTGTAATTGGGTTGCTCTCTTATCCGCTAATACTTCCTCTGCTTCTTTAATAACTAATTCTAATCTTGACCAGCTGTCTTTTGTATACAATGTGTGATTTAATGCTTTCATCTGATTAACATATTGTTGTAATTCCGCCTTATCAACAATTGGTAAAATTTCAATTGGCGGTATTGGAATGAGCAGACCATTTCTGGCTAAATTTAAGTTGATGACTGCAATATCAATCTGAAATTGACTGATCTCATCATCTTTTAAAGCACTCTCAGCTTGTTCAATCGCTAGAATAAAACGGTTCCAGCTCTCTTGCGTATAGTCTTCTTGATTTAATTTTTCAGCTCTAATTTCATCTAATAAGCTTTGTAGTTCTGACTTATCCACTTCCGGCATATTTTCCATTACCGAGAAGGGAGTACTGTCCTCGCTTTTTCCCTCAGAGTTATTAGTAATTATGTTAGAGTACTCTGCAGTTTCTGCATGAACTTTATCTGTATGTATGAGGGAACTAGAGGAAATAGGTGACCATATCAATAATAGAACAACCGTAATAAATAGTGCCCGTTTTAACAAACGATTCTTTTTACTTTTCTCCATCTAAACCTATCATTCCTTTCAAAGATAGTCACTCATCGTAATCTTAAAATTGAATAGTACCTTCGTCAATCGGTCTAACTATTCAATCTCTCATGTTTGCCTTACCCCTTCTAAACACCAAGCTAGTTTATTTTAAAAGCTTGATATTAAAGGAGTTAAGGAGATTCTATAATTAAAAAGTCCGATGAATTAATGGATAAGTATAGTAAAAAGAGCCTTTATTTTGTTAGAAGAAGTGATATAGTAGATGCCTAATAGACTAGCGAATAAATGAAAGTTAATAAGAATAATGAAAACATCATATGTCTAAATGACTGGTATTTAATGTAAAAAAGATATCCGTTTGTTAAAACGAATATCTTTTAAAAATATGAAGCCAATTATTGATTGTTGCTTTATTATTTAACGAAGAATGATCATATGAAATATAAACAAATCCGGTAGTTTCATCAAACGTAATCGAATAGATATTTGGATCATTACGTAAATCATCCATTAGCTGAAAAAAATTTGTTTTGTGTCTCCTCCATGTTGCAATACTAATAACTACTTCACCCGGAACAAAGTGCTCTACTTGCACTCCATACTTTGCCGCTAAGGCAATGAATTTCAATTTCGTCACATTTGATATCATATTACATGTGCTCCTTCACTATAAGTCATACTTATAAACATATGTAGAAATTGAAAAAAGGTGAGCTGAGATTAGCGTAACCCAATTAATAAACTAAATAAAACAATTATTTGCATGATTCAACAGAAATTCGCTATAATTTACCTAGTCCTGTCCATTTTTGAATGTTCAAGAATTTCTCAGCTAAGGAGAATTATATGATCAATTATGTTGATTTAATGATTGCATCGTTTATTGCGCTCATTTCAACTTTTTTTCTCACTTTTTTAGTGAAAAAAATTGCGTATAAATTTAATATCGTTGACTTTCCCAATCAACGAAAAATACATAAAAAGGCTACTCCACGGATTGGCGGGTTAGCCATTTTTCTTGGAGCAGCATTAGGCTTGCTTTATCTACAACCGGAGCATGTTCATTTACTTGAAATTTCCTTAGGGGCTATTGTCATAGTTATTACAGGTATTTTAGATGACCGCTATGATATTAGGCCGATAATTAAGCTGTCAGGCCAATTAATTGCAGCCTCTTTTTTAATCTCTTCCGGTTTAATTATTGAACGGATCACACTCCCATTTATTGGAATGGTTGATTTAGGCGTGTTCAGTGTATTAATAACAGTTCTTTGGGTTGTAGGGATAACGAACGCAATTAATTTAATTGACGGCTTAGATGGTTTAGCCACTGGTGTATCGACTATCGCAATTTTCAGTATGTTATTTATGGCGATTATTGATTTACAAGTTTTTGCAGCCTATTTGGCAGTTGTCATTATTGGAGCAAATCTAGGATTTTTGTATCATAATTTTTATCCGGCTAAAATTTATATGGGGGATACAGGGTCAAATTTTCTAGGGTATATGATTGCTGTAATTTCCATGCTCGGTTTGTTCAAGAATATAGCATTATTCAGCTTTATTATCCCAATTATCGTACTCGCTGTCCCGATCTTTGATACGTTATTTGCAATCATTCGTCGCGCCTCAAACAAGCAACAAATTATGAAACCAGATAACAAACATATCCATTATCAGTTATTACGAGTTGGTTTCACTCACCGGCAATCTGTCCTAATTATGTACGCTTTTAGCCTTTTATTTGGTATACTAGCTATCGTTTTTGCTGAAGCATCCCTCGCTATTTCATTACTGGTTACCTGTATCGTATTATTTTTAATACATATTCTTGCGGAAATTGCAGGTTTGGTTGCTGGGGGAAAAAGACCGCTTGTTGATGGCGTGTTAAAATTATTGCGCATTAAAAAAGATACAGCAGTAAATGGACAAGAGAAATAATAAGCTAGACGTAAAAGAGAGAGAAAGTAGGAATACATTGGGAAAATTTACATCTTTATTCTTTTATAATTGATTATTATTGTCTGGAATGTGGGGAGAAAGGGTTCCGATAACGAAAGGTGTAAGTGTCGCATTAAGACTTAATGAACAAAAAATCCGTGGGCAATCATACATGCTCACGGATTCTTTCTTCTTGTTCGCTTGGTACAAGATCGTATAACGCCATAATTAACTTTTCACTAGAGTTTCCAACAGAATATCGATTCCACTCTTTTGTAAATTCCTGAACTTTATCTAAGTCAAAATCTTGATCCTTAATAACTTGGATAAGTTCTTGCGTGGTTTCTACAACCGGCCCTGGTACTCTCGCTATATAATCTGTCCATATTCCTCTTTTTTGAGCGTATTCTTCTAAATCATACGCATAAAAAATCATCGGTTTATGGAGCAATGAAAATTCAAACGGAATAGAAGAATAATCAGTTATTAATATATCTGTACCTAATAATAAATCATTAATATTAGAATAACTGGAAACATTATAAATAAATCCAGGATATTTGTTTTTAAATTCACTGTTTACCGATGGATGCAGCCGCAAAAATAATACATATTCATATTTAAATTGTTCATACATCTTATCCAGATCAATAGCTAATTTTGCATCGTTCAATTCATCATCCCGATATGTTGGCGCATATAAGATCACTTTTTTAGTTTTAATTATCGGAAAATCTTTGATTAATTTATTTTCTGCTTTTTTTCTCTGTATATCATCAAAAAAGAAGTCTGTTCGAGGAATACCTGTACGCATAAAACGTTCCTCAGGCAGTCCGAAACTGTTTTTAAAAATTTGAACCATTTCATCCGAACCAACAACGATATGATCAAACGTATTGTATACTTTTTGAAAACGTTGTAATGCACGTTCTGAACGGCTACCATTTGTTAAATCTTCTAATCCAAATTGTTTAATCGCCCCAGCCGCATGCCATAGTTGAATACATTTCACTTCTGGCTTAAAGTTGGTGGCTGCTAAGAAACCGTAGTAATTATCGATAATAATATGAGTTGAAGTTGCTAAATGATAGACCGATTTAATAAAATCAAGTAGTTTATTTTCAAACTGCAGAATGATACCGCCGTTTGTTGAAAACTTCGTATTACAATTCGCAGTTTTCATGACAACTATTTCTTGATTGGGAACTTGCTGCTCTAACTCATCTAACGTAACATTAATATTCCCGCCAAAGGAAGCAACAAACGTTGTTTTTTCTTTAAGTGAAAAGCGATTAAAGAAGGAGAATAATATACGAAAGATAGTTAAATAGATACTAATTGCTAACTCTCTACCCATGATTCATCTTATTTAAATCTTTTTTAATTTGTGTCGTTGAAATTCCTACCGTTCGAGGCAGATATACAACTTCACAGTGTTCTTTTAAGAAATCAAACTTTCCTTCCCAGTCATCTCCCATGACAAACACGTCTACACCATTATTTTTTATATCCTCAATCTTTTGTTCCCATGTATGCTCAGGAATGACTTCATCCACATAGCGGATGGCTTCTATAACGGCTTTTCGCTGCTCGAAGGCATAATAAGCTTTTTTTCCTTTGGCTTCATTAAATTCATCAGAAGATATAGCAACAATCAAATAATCACCAAGTTCTTTTGCTCGTCGCAATATATTAATATGTCCAGTATGGATCAGGTCAAACGTTCCATACGTGATTACTTTTTTCATTCGTAAAACCTCCGAAAAAGAGTATTCAATCAATATTCTATTATACTATATAACAATGAAGAAAGCGAAGGAATTTTCTTCCGATAAATGGATAGTTTATAAGTTTTATATTGAACTTAGCAACCACTTGTCAACAAAATATAGGGCAAATTAATAAAAATATATAATCGAATAGAGTTTCAAACGTATCTATTAATCTGTTATTCGTAATTACGACATTTTATACCATTTTTATTAAGTGGACAGTCTCTAATTTAATAGATTTATAGTTTTTATATTTTTATCTAGTACTTTTGTAAGTAGTTCAAACGATAAATATAGACAATATCTATCATTTTACAATTTATATTAGGAGTAATATACTGGATAATAAGGAGGAGGTGAATGAGCTGAAATGAAAAATATAGGTATAATAACCTTATTATTCTCCTTGACTTTAGGCATTATGTCTTTTTTACCAACTAATTCTTTTGCGAACTTACAGGAAGAAATTTTCTTGTTTTCAGAGAGTGATGAAATTTATCTGTATAATAACGAAACAGAAGAGACCGCTTTAACAAAGATACCTAATAATTCACAAGCGTTATTAATTATGAAACAGGATGAATTTTCTTTGGTAAGCTATACAGATGCTAATGAACAATCATTTGAGGGATATGTGAGTAATAGTTACATAGTAACAGCAGAAGAAATAGAAGAAGATGTCTATAAAGAGTCAAAAGATGAAGATAAGGAAGACCCAAATACTGAAGAAGTAATTGACGAAGACTTTAATGAAGAACAAAGCGAAATAGAGATTCCCGATAAGGAATTAGAAGATATTGTGGAAGACGATACTGTACAAGAGGATGAAAAAGACTTAGTTAAGGACCAACCTGAAGAAAAAATAGATGTAGAGGATAAAAGTAAAAAGCCTGCTAAAACCCAAGTGATACAAGTTAAAAATCAGAAAACGTATCGTGGAATTGCTCTTAAATCTCCTACGAATATTAGAACTGAACCATCAACAAAATCTAAAGTTCTTACTACTTTTCCTGTTGGAACAGTGTTTGAATATAAGTCATACAATGATTATTGGTATGAAGTTACAGTAGGAAGTAAAAAAGGATATGTTCATAAAAATCATGTTGAAAATAGTATAGAAAATCAGATTACACTCCGAGGGATAGCATTAAACTCCCTAACGAATGTGAGAAGCAGAGCATCTACAAAATCTAGCATTGTTACATCATTGCCAGTCGGGGCTGTTATAAGTTTTAAAGAATTTTCAACTTTTTGGTATGAAATCTCTACTACGGTAAATGGTAAAAAAGTCACGGGATATATTCATAAAAAACATGTAGAAAATGTTCCGAATAAGCAAGAAAATATTCGTGGAGTTGCACTTAATTCTCCGACAAATATTAGGGAGAGAGCCTCAACTAAATCAAAAGTAATTAAGGCTATCCCAATTGGATCAGTTTTAGAATATAAATCTTTTTCTACTTATTGGTATGAAGTTACTGATGGGAAGATTGTCGGATATATTCATAAAAATCACGTTGAAAATGCTGTTGTTAATCAAAAAAGCTTTTTTGGTCTCGCGCTTAAATCTCCAACAAATATAAGATCAAGAGCTTCAACGAAAGCAAATATAATAGCCAAGTTTGATGAAGAGTCAATTGAGGAAATCAAGCCATTTACTACCTACTGGTATGAAGTTACATTAACTATTAATGGTAAAAAAGTTAATGGATATGTACATCGAAATCATATTAAAAATGTTGAAGGTGTTAATCTTCAAGGAGTAGCAAAAAAATCTCCTACTGTGATTAGGACTGAACCTTCAACAAAATCCAAACAATTAACAACATATTCGATAGGAACAATATTAGAATATCAAGTTCATAATGCACATTGGTATAAGATTCGTGTCAATGTTGGTGGTAAATTACAGACTGGATATATCCATCGAAAACATACAGAAAATGCAAAGATTAACCAAGAGACATTAAGAGGAGTAGCTTTAAAGTCACCAACGAATATCCGTTCTACAGCATCTACAAAATCTAGCGTTGCGTTTAAAATGTCAATTGGATCTATCTTAAATTATAAAACTTTTACAACTTATTGGTATGAAGTTTCAGATGGAAATAAAAAAGGATATGTGCATATAAACCATGTTGAAAATGCGGATAAAACCCAAAAGAACTCTCAAGGAGTCGCGCTTAAGCAAACAACGTATATACGTACAATACCATCAACGAAATCACAAGCTTTAACAACATTTTCAAAAGGAACAGTAATAAAATATAAGAATTTTAATACTCACTGGAATGAAGTAACAGTAAATCTTAATGGAAAGACTGTTACAGGATTCATTCATAAAAATCATGTCGGGAATCCAAAAGTAGTATATATTGATGCAGGACATGGAGGAAGTGACCCAGGAGCAGTTGGAAATGGACTACGTGAAAAAGACATCACACTAGATATATCTCGTAGTGTAAGAGATAAACTTGAAGCGGCAGGTTATATAGTAGTTATGTCAAGAACTGGTGATACGTATCCGAGCTTATCAGATCGAACAAGTCAAGCAAATGCCATTAAAGCAGATATATTTGTAAGTATTCATGTGAATTCAGGTGGAGGAAACGGGATTGAGACATGGATGATGAATAGTGGGCCGGAACCAACGAAGAGTAAAACGTTGGCAGAAAAATTACAAGCTGAGATGGTAGGACAAACAAAAGCTAATAATCGGGGCGTAAAAGAAGGCAATTTACATGTAAACAGAGAGTCCAAAATGGCAAGTGCACTTGTAGAGGTAGGATTTATTGATAACAAGAGTGAAGCAAATAAGTTAGCTCAAAAATCGTACAAAGAAAAACTCGCTACTGGTATTGCAAATGGAATTAAAAAATATTTTGATCTATTTTAAAAATTCAAACTTTAATTTTAAAACGAAATTATTAATAGAAAACTAGTATATTGAAAAAGTAAAACAGGTAGGATATAT
>NZ_JAXHDF010000017.1:0-53111 GCF_037071985.1 Pseudogracilibacillus sp. SE30717A
TGTTAATTGATAGGACTAGATTTCGCAGCAATTTTCAAGAATCTATATATAGCTGCCATGCTTCTTCGTTTAAAGATAAGTTGAAATACAAAAAGACATTAATTATTTTCCATATTGATTAATTAAATGGTCTTTAGACATAAATAAATATACAGGGGATGGTACTTCCTTTATTACCATGCTTGAAGAAGAAAGTAAATAAATTGGAAGAAGAGCAGCCTTTTTAAAGTATTTATAGAAAGGGTTAGTAATGGAATAAGTTTCAAAACCTAACTTATGACAGCCTTTATAAAGCATAGTAATGCCAATCAGTCCCTTGATTTTATTTCCATGGTCATGGATTTGAATATGTCGGACAATAAAGGGTAGGGATTCTTTGACAGTTTTATAAATCATTAAAGCTCTTCGAAGTTCATTGTCATACCCTTGTATTTGTTTTAACAATTCAACATTGTGCAAATGAATTTTAATAAGTATATCGTTCTTATATATTCTTGTACCATCTGATAAAACAATATTTCGTCCTTTATATTTAGTTAACCTTACACGCATAATTGTATTTTCCCCCGTTGCTTTTTCTACATAATGTAAACGAGTAAAACGAAAGTATAGAGGATCGATAATGCTCCATGTAGTAAGGCAATATTGCTTGAATTTCATAAAAACTACCTCTTTTATAATAAAATTGTTAAGCTGGTTTTATTTTGTTGATAAAAGCTTTAAATATGAATGGAAAATTAAGTCTTGTTAAATAAAGCCTTTTGACTTCATAAATACCTTGCTTGAATCCAATTTTTTTCAAATATCAAAATTAAAAATGATTATTTTAAAAAGAATAGAATCAGATATGATAGGTATGCTATTTATGACACCCTTGAAATAATAATTCTTAATCAAAGAAAAGGAAAAAATAGGATGAAGAAAATGTTATATGTGCTAATCATTATTATCATTGTACTGGCAATCATCTTTTTGATAAGTGCCCTTAAACCTGCAAATCAGTCTTTGGAACAGAAACAGGTGACTGAAACACAGGATCCTGTCATTCTACTAATGATTGATTCCTTAATGGATAAGCCTCTACAGCAGGCAATAAAAGCAGGTCGTGCACCTGCGTTTAAATATTTAATAGAACAAGGCTACTATTATCCAAATATTGTCAGTGGATATCCCACGATGTCTGTTACGATTGATAGCTCGATTCTAACCGGTACGTATTCGGATAAGCATCGAGTCCCAGGTCTTGTTTGGTATGATGAAAAAGAAAAGCGACATGTGAATTATGGGAGCGCCAGAGAAGAAGTATTGAAATCAGGAATTAAAAATGTGGTTGAAGACACTTTATATCATTTAAATCACACCCACTTAAGCCGTGACGTAAAGACTATACATGAAGAATTAACGATGAAAGGATTAGAAAGTGCGTCCATAAATACGCTAATCTATCGTGGAAACGAAAAAATGACTTTAAACCTTTTGAAAGTATTATCAAAGTTGAACGTGATGCCTGAAAGCTTAAAAATTGAAACACCAATGTTATTTTCTTATGGTGCATTGGCACAGTTCAGCCCAACAAACAATAAAAATACCCAACTATGGGAAAGACTGGGTTTTAATGACAAATTTACAGCTCAGGAATTAATATATATCATTCAAAATGGAAAACTCCCTGCTTTTACAATCGCCTATTTTCCAGATCTTGATCAAAGTGTTCATAAAAATGGTCCTATAAATCACATTGACGCGATCGAAAAAACAGATAAGCAACTCCAGGAAGTATTAAATACGTACGAATCTTGGGATGAAGCATTGCATTCTGCCATTTGGATTGTGATGGGGGACAGCGGACAAGCTGAGGTAGGAAAAGATAAAAGTAAATCTTTGATCTATTTAAATGAAATTTTGGATTCTTATAAAATACATAGAATCACTGAGCCAGTAAAAAATGATGATCAAATTGTTTTAGCATATAATGAAAGAATGGCTTTCATATACAATATAGATAAAAATATAGCACTTGAAGAAATTGTAAAACAACTTCGACAAGACGATCGAATAAATCTGATTGCCTGGAAAAGTGATTCCGATGTTAATGTAGTTACGAGTGGTCAGGAAGGAAAATTAACTTTCCGCCCAAACGGAGATTTTAAAGATCAATACGGTCAGTCATGGTTTTTAACAGGTGAATATTCAGTTTTGGATCTTTCTGTAAATAACCATCATATCGAATATGATACTTACCCGGATGCCCTAGCACGATTACACAGCTCATTAAATTCCCATTCTGGAAATTATATTATTGTTGACGCGAAACCTGGATTTGAATTCGCTGGCGATGGAACACCTATTCATCCTGGAGGTGCGGCACACGGATCTATACACAAACAGGATTCATTAATACCAATGATTGTCGTAGGAACAGAAACAAAACCAGAACATTTGCGAATTGTTGATTTGTATTCTTGGTTTTTACAGCTAGTGAATAAGTGAGAATAAAAAATACGATTTTTGAGTGTAGAGGACGCTAAAATAATCTTGAAATACAAATATTTTAAAAAAATGGTTCTTCAAGGTGGTAGGTAAGATTTGAAGAACCTTAGTGAGGTTATTTTTTCTATTTTTAATCCTTGTGCCAGGTTGGTCTCCGGTGAGTTCTTTCATCTTCTCTGTCTCTATGATCTTCGTAATTTCAATTTATAAGTTCCACTAATTATACAGTTATTTTAATACTGTAGATAAAAAGCATATTCCCAAACATCCAGAACAAGGAGTGGCACTTCATTTCACTGGCTTAAATGTTGGTTTTCCTACTTGAAAGATTTCTAGCCGATGTGTTCTTAGGTAACAAACAAGGATCACTCACATGACACCTTCAACATTTTTAGTAGATACAAAATAATTGAAGAAACACAAACGTTAATTATCATCTTTTTTCTAATCATTCTCTTCACAAGATCCAAAATCTACCCCGCTCTTTGACAAAATATACTCAATTATTATTTCAGAAGGGTCTTTCTGATCCAACTGTGAGTGATAATGGTCAACTTGTGATTGGTAGTCAAGAAATGTTTTTTTATCATTTAATTTTCCAATCAACTGTTCAACGATATCATCCATTTCCATATGAAATACTAACCCCATATTCATTAACTTCTCAAGATTGATTTCTTCTTGACCAGGTAATGCATTAATGATAAAAATTGGAATTCGTTTAAATAGACTTTCGCTAATCGTAACTCCTCCAGGCTTCGTAATAATCGCATCCATTTGATTATACAGCTGATTCATTCTCTCCCTACAATCAATATATTTTAAAGGAATGAGATAATCTTTATTCAGTTCTTTCAATTTTTTGTATAAGTTCACATTTTTACCGCATAGTACATATAATTTTAACTGCTTTTTGTCTATTGAATTAGACGCTTTTTTTAATAAGGGCTCTAAAACACCTACCCCAAGATTCCCTCCAGACACTAAAATAGAATAGTTCGTCTTTTTTAAAAGACCTCTATTTTTAGTTTGTTTTGATATCTTAGGATGGATAGGAATGCCCGTAATGAAAACTTTTTCTTTTTGGATTCCTTTTTTTATGAGAATTTCCTTAATTTCAACGGAAGATACGAAGTGATAATCAATATGTTCAACACCCCATAAAGAGTGAATAAAGTAATCAGTATACACATTAATAACCGGGATTTGAAGCTCATTATTAGACTTTAATATATTTATAATATAAGCAGGTAAAGAGTGGGTACATATAATTAAATCTGGTTTCTTATCTTCAATGAGCTTTTTCACAAATGGAATGAATAGCCATTCATATAGTCGATAGCGCTTATTGTCCTCTATCCTTCTATATACCAATAATTTATAGAGATTATTATATATTTGTGGGAACACATAGATCCAATTTAAATACACTTTAGAAACAATTGATTCAATTTTTCCATAACTATAGGCAAGGATATCAACCTTTTCGCACTGAATATTTGGATTAATCTGTTGAATTCCTTCTATTAATGCATGAGCAGCCTGATGGTGCCCTGAAGGAAGCTGTAAAAATGGTAGAAAAAGAATGTTTTTTTTCATCCTGCAACTCCTTATTACCTTTCATTTGTTCTTGGTATGGATTCCAGATATTACTAGTAAAAAGCCGCTTCCTTTCGTGTATAATAACTATGGAAGGAGGGATAATATGAAGATCATTCTATTTACAGTTTTAACATTTGTTCTTATTTATCTTCTTAACAGAGCATATAAAAATACGAAGGAAATCATTTTTAATAAAGTGTCTATAAATGGATATGGTCCAGTCTTAAAAATCTTACAGTTGTCAGATCTCCATCTCGAGAATATTTCGATCTCTCCCAATGAACTTTATAACAAGTTAAAAAACGAATCTATTGACTTAATTGCGCTTACGGGTGATTTTCTTGACAGGAAAAGGACAATTCCTAAGCTTGTACCATATTTGCAAGTATTGAATAAACTCAAGGTTAAATACGGAATTTATGCGGTGCTGGGTAATCATGACTATGTGCTTAAAGGACAGAATTTAAAAATATTAATTGAAACTCTTGAAAAATATAATTGTAAGGTACTTAAAAATGAAAATCATTCAATAGTTGTCAATAGAAGACCAGTAAATATTGTTGGTATTGATGATTTTAGTACAAACCGAAGTGATCTTAATGCTTCTTTTCACGGTATTAATAACGGAACAAATCTTGTATTAACTCATGATCCAAATATTGTCCTTCATATGAAGGAGTATCATTTTGATTATTTGCTTGCAGGTCACTTTCATGGAGGACAAATTTGTTATCCTAAGGCTTTTCATCTCGTGAAAATGGGCAAGCTTCCAAAGATGAATATTACTAAAGGTTTTCATAGACAAGACGGTAAGCCTTACTATATAAATGAGGGACTTGGCCAAACAGGTATAAATATACGTATTGGTAGCCGCCCTGAAATTACGTTACACGAGCTTTCCTTAAATATAAACGAAAAAGAAAGCTCCAAAGCTATATAAATATTTTTAAAAGCTGTTTAGGATTAACAGCTTTTTTATTTTACCCTGTTTATTTTAAATTTAGCCCATTACCACTAGCAGAGAACAACATCTCTATGAAATAAGGCTACTTATGGATTCTTCCAAGGAAGATATTAATTTAATATGGTATATGCCTATTTTGTATACATGCTTACTAGTTTTTTTTGTTGGTATAACTAAATATTTTGGGGTTCATTTCATGCCATAAATCAGGGAATTCTGACTTGATAGTAACTTTATTGGCAAAAAATCCAGACGTTTAAACAAAATATATATTGGGTTTGTAATGTTCGGATAGTTCAAAGCCTAAGCGCTCGCATCCTTTGTTTAAAAGGCTAATTCCAATAATCCCTTTAATAATATTTGATCCTGAATTATTTTGGATATATAGTACGACTTCTAGTAATGAATTTTGAACATAGTGATAAATCATTTTTGCTTTATTCAGTTCGCTTTTTATTGTGCTAATTTCTTTTAAAAGCTGTACATTGTGTAAATGGATTTTAACTAATGTGTCATTCTTGTTCGTACCATCTGCAAGAACCATTGGCTTTCCCTTATATTTTGTTAATCTCACTCTTAAAATTGGGATCTCTCCAGCTTCTTGAGGAAGGGATGAAAGTCTTGTGCAAAAAAATAAATAGGGTCAATTATACTTCATATAGAAAGAACATAACTTCTCATCTTATTTATGTCTCGCTTTAATATTTTCATTATATTTTTGCTTTTTATAGAAATATTATTAATGGAAATTTAATGAAGATAAGATTTCTCTATATATTTGTTTCCCTGGATATTGGTGTTTTACCAAGTAGTTATAAATAGATGACAAGGTAAGTTTTAACAAGGTAATACATTATATGAGTTATGAATCTTTTAAGTATGAATAAGTAAATTTTAACCATAGTAAAAATTAATTGTTTTATGAACCAACAGAATCAGCATGTGTATGTTTAAATGTAATGAAATTTTCAATTTGGTCCTGAATAAGATATGGTTATTTTTATTCACTTGGTTTTAAGTGAATCGTTTGCGTATTTATGTACAATTGAATGAGATGGTTCTCTAAACCTTGCTAAACATAACTTTTAATTCATATACATAAAATATGTAGGGAATAATAAAGATAGAAGTTAAAGCCAAGGAAGTGAATGAGTTGGAATTTATGAGTGAGCAAGAGTCTCTTAGTTTCATTCAATGGATGCTAAGGGCAGTTGTTGCCTTTTTCTTTTTATTAGTTATAGCTAAAATAATGGGACAAAGATCGATTTCTCAGTTAAGATTAATCGATTTTATGATGGCAATATTAATCGGAAATATTATTGCTCACCCTTTATCGGATGAACAATTAGCGTTAAAAGGTTCCATGATTACAATGTCTGTCTTAGTTGTCCTATATACCATTGGTGTTTATCTAAGTATAAAGTGGAAAATGCTGAGGAAATTTCTTGAACCTACTCCATTTCCTTTAATTCAGAATGGAAAAATAATTTATAGAGGATTACTGAAGGCGAGAATCTCGCTTGATATATTATTATCAGAGTTAAGAAAACAAAAAGTGGATGATATACAAAAGGTTTCCCTTGCATTATGGGAACCAGGAGGTAGTTTATCTGTTTTTTTAGAGTCACAATATAATCATGTAACTCCAGCAGATATGCAACTTGCCGTTAAACCATTTTTATCCTTCAAACCGGTTATTAAAGAAGGTGAGATTGATATAGAAAGTCTTAATCAATTAGGAAAAGATGCAGCCTGGTTGGAAAACAAAATAAATACACTGTTTGCAGTTGATAAAAAGGATATATTATTAGCGACAATCAACGATAAAGAAGAAGTGAAGATTTATACATATAAATAAATGAAAAGTAAAATTTTTTAACTGTTATTAGCGTCTTTATTTTTATTATATTGAAAATTTTACGATATTTCCTCCGTAAAAAAGACAATAGAGATTAGTTTAGTTAAAAATTCGTCTAATGCCTATTGGATATTCAAATTAAAGTATAGAAACCTAAACGCTAAGTCATTGTTTTTTTAGGATAACAGTGTGGAATTCCTCAACAAGGGGAACTGTCAACTGCATGCTTAGAAAAGGATGTTACCGAAAAAGCAAAGCGAATAAATAAGAAAAATAACAACTAAAATGGTAGAAGAAAAAAGTTTACTTACTTTTTTTCTACTTGTATCATTATTTTTGTTACATAATTATCTATCCCACTTACACTTACCTCATCAATAACATACTCTTCAAAGCTATCCCCGTAAATACGATATCCTACCTTACTCAAATAAGTTTTCAGCTTTTCATAGGTTTTATGAATCGTTACATAACTTCCTTTATGATAGCCGACCCCATATTTTCCGGCCTTTTTGATAAAAGGTTCTCCAAATTCAGCTTGATCCATACGCATATAAAAATGCGAATAATTCCAATAATCTCCCGCCTCCACCTGTTCTTGACGAATCAAACCTCCAATAGGGTAACCGAAGTCAAGTCCTTCTCGCTTTGTATATTTAATAAAGGACATAATTGACTTTGTAAATTCTTTATCAGAGCAGTTTAGAATATTTTCACTTAATACATAATATTCTGTTTCCATCTTTTCTATTGTAAACAAATCAAAATTCAAACGTAATGCTTCCTCAATTTGCTTTTTCTTGTTTTGTATAATTTGCTGTGTATGCTGCATTTTTACAATTTTCCTTTGCATCATTTCTTCTTTTTCCGTTAATAATTCAATCGTCTCCTTGGGAGTTTTGAAATGTAAAAAGTCTTTAATTTCTGCTAAAGACATACCAATTTCTTTTAGCATCTCAATGACACTAAAAATCTCCGCTTGCTGAACAGAATAATAACGATAGCCATTTTCATTTTTATGCTCAGGTTTTAATAAACCGATATCATCATAATGAAAAAGTGTTTGTTTTTTCACGCCACATACATCTGCAAATTCTCCTGTTGTAAAAAGTTTATTTTTAGCATCCAATTTTTCCACCTCTTTATTCTTGACTATACGGTAACCGTATACTTTATTATTATAGCATATAAAAAAAGATGAATTAAACGGAGTAGTCTTCTAAGAATGTAAACTTTAGGTGGTATTTATGATGAAAAACAATCATTCAATAATGCAAACGATGGAACCGCGTCAATTATTTATAAAGTATTTAATCCCTTCATTATTTGGAATGATGTTGATGGCTATTAATATTTTAATTGATGGCTTATTCGTCAGTCATGGTGTTGGAGAAAAGGGACTGGCAGGAGTTAACATCGCCGTGCCGATTTACTCGGTTCTTTTATCGGTATCTTTATGGATTGGTATGGGCGGTGCCACATTGTATTCCATCGCACATGGGCAAAACAATCCGCATCGTGCAAAAGAAATATTTACACATTCGATTTTTATTGCGATTGCGACAACAGGATTGATCATAGTATTCTGTCTAGTATTTAAGCAGCCACTTGCTTATTTATTTGGAGCAAATGATTTGATTATTTCTTATGTTGATGATTATTTGCATATTATTCTTTTATTTGGGCTTGTCTTTGTTATTGAAAATATTTTAAGTATTTTTATTCGAAACGATGGGAACCCTACACTCTCTATGGCAGGATTAATCGTTACATCTGTTGTTAATATTTTTTTGAATTATCTATTTATCTTCATTTTCCAATGGGGAGTAAAAGGGGCAGCTTATGCAACAGTACTCGGTACTATCGTGGGTATTTTAGTATTACTTACACATTTTTTAACGAAGAAAAAACAATTAGGATTCGTCCATATGAAAATTGATTTTTTTATACTTCGTAATATTTTCTTCATTGGTTTTCCCAGTTTTATCGTGGAAGCCTCGACTGCAGTGATGATGGTTGCATTCAATATCACATTTAGTCATTATGTCGGTGAAACGGGGATTGTAGCCTATGCGGTCGTCAACTATATGCATACGGTGTTTCTTATGCTTTTTATTGGAATTGGAGCAGCACTTCAACCCATTACAAGTTACCATTATGGTGCGACTCTCTATCAACGTATGAAGAAATTTATACGGATTGCGATCATTACAGGATTTGGTCTTGGAGTAGCTGTATTTATTGTCGGTCTAGTTGGAAAAGGGTTTATTATTGACCTGTTCGGGATTGACATTCCTGAAATCATCGACTATACAAAAATTGGGATTGTTTACTTTTTTGCGGGGTATCTATTTTTAGGAATTAACATGGTTTTTGTGGAATATTATCAATCAATTAGGAAAATCCGTATTGCAACTTGGATAATATTAGGTCGCAGTTTTATCTTATTCATCCCTTTACTGTGGATTTTGCCAAATTTATTCGGTCCTAATTCGATTTGGATTGTTTTTCCAACAGCTGAGGGGTTAACAGTGCTCATCATTTATCTAGCATTAAAATTCAAATTGGTAGAACTTGTTCCAATAGAAATAACAGAGCTGTCCAAAAGGATAGGGTAGGTAAGAATAAAGGAATGATGAAAATAAAGTTAATTATATTTGGTTATCAACTAGTGCATGATTCAGGGGATTTTTCTTTAAGGATTAAATTATTAAAGAAAGTAATTAAACATGAACTACTGACATATAAATAAATTAATGATTAAAATAGGACAAGGGGGATGCACGGTGCTTTTCAATATTCCTTGGTGGGTCATTCTCATGATTTTGTTTATATGTTTTAGTGGCTATATGTCCTTCCGTGCAATGCAAGCAGAGCGTAAATTAGAACAGCAATTTATTGAACGTGAAGGGCAAATTTTCATGGAAAGAATTGAACAGGACAGGGCTAAACGGCAAGAGTCTAATTAAATTAAAAACAGACGATCGAAAACATCGTCTGTTTTTTGTCTGTCTTATAAACTAAACGGAAAGCTATGTTTAACCCATCGGTTGCATTTGGGCATCTTCGTCAAAGATATCTTTAAACTCCTCAACTTTTATATCAACTTTTGAATCTTTGATCAGTTTATTTATTCTTTCCATCGCTTCTTGAGGATCGATTTTTCTTTCAACTAATTTTCTGCGGATATCTTCCTTATTCTCTTCTAATGTTCCAATATCTTCATCTAATTCTTTCTTATCCATTACTTCAATAATATGATATCCATAGCTAGATTGGACAGGATCACTTATTTCGTCAACTTTCATTGCAAAAGCTTTGTCTTCAAATTCAGGTACCATTGTTCCTACAGAGAAAAAGCCAAGTTCTCCTCCGTTTGCAGCTGTTCCTTCATCTGTCGAATATTCTTTTGCTAATTTGGCAAAATCTTCACCTTTATCTAACTTTTCTTTTACTTCTTTTGCAGTTTCTTCATCTTCAACCAAGATATGACGTGCTTCAATTTCAGTTTTCATTCGATCGAAATACGTTTCAATTTCTTCGTCAGGTACTTCGATACCTTCCGTAATCGCAGCTTCCTGTAACAGACTCTTTCTAATATCTTGTTTTAAGTCTTCCTCTGTTAAGCCTTGCATTTTAAGTACTTCTTCGTACTCATCGCCAACTTGTTCTTTAATCTTGTCCAATTCTTCATCAATCTGTTTGTCAGTAACTTCGTATTTATCTTCTAAAATTTTGAATGTAACTAACTCTCTTAATACTTCTCCGCCATTATTTTCTTTAAGCGCTTCGTAAAATTCTTCCTTTGTTACATCTCCTGCGTTTGTTTTTGCGACAACTTCAGAATCACCTTTTGAACCACATGCTGTTAGTCCTAACAAACCAACTGTTAGGGATGCTGCTACAATAACCTTTTTCATTGTTACACTCCTTAAAATACCTCTCTAAACACAATGTATATGTATTAGCCGTATATTTTTAAATTAGAATACTCCTTTAAAAGGATACCACAACTCGATCAATAGATAAATTATTTATGTAAAAAATTTGTAAATTTAATTAATAATATTATTTGACCTAAGAGCAAGGTCATCAGAAAAGAAGGTCAATAATAAATTAACCTTCTTGACAGCAGTCAGTTTGTATTATGCTTCTTGTTTTTTCTCGTTTATTTTTGTTTCAAGATCTTTTATACTTGCTTCAATTTGTTCTAAATATTCATGGATATTTTCTTGGTGCGGCTCAATTGTATTTTTCCATTCTTCGACGGAAGTTTTCATTTCTTGTGTTAAATCGTTAATTAAAGCAACACCTTCTTTAGAAGTTTTAGCTATTTGATCTTTTAAGCGTAAACCATCTTGAATAATATCATCAACGATTTTCTTCCACTCTATACTTTGTTGTTTAACTTTGTCACGTAACTCTCTCCCCGATGATGGTGTCGTTAAAAGAGCAGTTGCAGCACTAATTGTTCCACCTAAAACAAATCCAATTAAAATTGACTTACCTTTTGACATCTTGATTTCTCCTTTCAATATTTGCTTTTATTCAATAGCACCATGTATTTTGTCAGCAATCTCGTTTAATTCTTCCGTTGAAAATTCATTATCTCGTGTGATCCACTTGGAATCGAATCCATCTTCATCTCCATAACGTGGGATTATGTGAATATGAAGATGAAACACGGATTGTCCAGCCATAATCTCATTGTTGTTTAGTAAATTTATGCCTGCTGGTTTATATACTTTTTTAATTGCTCGAGCAATTTTAGGTACGCGGGAAAATAATTCACTTGCAACTTCAGCTGGAGTTTCATAAATGTCTTTTGTATGTACTTTAGGAATAACTAGGGTGTGACCTGTTGTTACTTGACTAATATCCATAAAGGCATATACATGATCGTCTTCGTATACTTTTGCTGATGGTATTTCTCCATCAATTATTTTACAAAAAAGGCAATCATCATGTTTCATAAGTAAACAACTCCTACATAATTGTAATTACAATAATAGTTTATCATAAAGCATCAGACAAGTATATGAAGGTTATGTTAAATATGTATTTTAAGTTTACTCTAATAAAACAATTATTATATATGAAATACAACAATTTTTATTATCCAATTCCCACAAAATAAATTCGTAAAACTGGTTTCGGCGAAGATAAATAATTCAATTTTTGAACCAAAGATATAAACTGCGCAGTAACTTCGTCTTGTTGCTACGTTAATACACTACGCTTTCCGCAGGCGGCTGTTGAGCCCCTTCGTGCTACGCACTTGGTTCTCACCTGGGCCTTTCTTCCTGCAGGAGTCTCCGTGTATTTCCTTCGCTGGGATGGGCACTGTTGACTAAATTTAGGAATCGATAACAACAATACTTTATTTCTATTGAATAAAATTCAAATGTTAGCATGGGCAAAATACGAAGACTCCTGCAGGAATAGCGAATGGCTCTCGATGGGACGAACGATAGTGGCAGTCCCACGAGTCCGAAGATCCCTGTAACTTCTCGTTAACAAGAATCTACAGAAGCAGATCACCATGCCTGTGGTAAAGGAGACACAGTTCAAGCAAGTGTTAATGTTGCTTGAACTGATGTCGTTCTAATGCCTGTGGTGAAAGTGAAGTATTTTTCCGAAGCGGATTCCGGAAATTAATAAGTTGATGCAGTTACGTCACAAATCAATCACGGGGATGGTGAATATTGAAATATTGTTCTATACATATTTCTCAATCCAATTGTTACTTGAAAATCTGCTAATAAGAGAATCGTTCAAACTTCTTAATACTATCAAGGTTTATTTATCTATTTCACACTGTGAAAATAGAAAAGAACAACTTGCGCTATGGTGGGAACTTACTAACTCAGCTATAAATTTTATTTTGTTTCATTGTAAAAAAAATGAACAGACCACGTTAATATAACCAATTAACGCAGTCTGCTTTAAGAAGAATACGAGATAGCGACCATATGACTTCGGGGACATTTTTCGGCATCAGATGATGCTATAGTGATTTTTTATATCACTAAAAATTATGGTCAACACTATATCGATATTGGAAATAGTGGCTTTCTCGATTTCTTCATTCATAGTGTAATCATTTCTTGAAATATTATACATAATGTTTAAATATAATATATACTAAAGAATATAAGGAACAGTTTAATAAAAATTACATATAAATTTTTAGTTAGAGGAGGATTAGATGCAGCCGCTACTGAAGATAGAAAACCTCGTTGGAGGGTATTCTAATAAAAATATTTTACATAATATATCTTTTCACGTTGACTCGAAAGAGATTGTTGGATTAATTGGTTTAAACGGAGCAGGGAAGAGTACGACAATTAAGCATATTATCGGGTTAATGCAAGAAAAAAGTGGAAGTCTTAAAATAAATGGACAAACTTTTAAAGAAAACCCCACTGAATATAGAAAGAAACTAGCATATATTCCTGAACAACCAATCTTATATGATGAATTAACATTGTATGAGCATTTAAGATTAACTGCAATGGCGTACGATATCGAAGAATCGGTATTTGAAGAAAGATTGCCAGCATTATTAAAAGCATTTCGAATGGAACGTCATCTGCACTGGTTTCCTGTTCACTTTTCAAAAGGAATGAGACAGAAAGTCATGATTATGTGTGCCTTTTTAATCGAACCAGCATTATATATCGTCGATGAGCCTTTTGTTGGTTTAGATCCTTTAGGAATTCAATCGTACTTAGAGTTGATGAATGAGATGAGAGGAAAAGGTGCAGGAGTGTTAATGTCTACCCATATATTAGCGACGGCCGAGCGTTATTGTGACCGGTTTATCATTTTACATGAGGGAGAAATACGAGCACATGGAACACTTTCACAGTTGCAGGAGCAGTTTCAGATGCCGAATGCTTCATTGGATGATATCTATGTTCAATTAACAAAGGAAGAAAGCGATGTTTAATCCAATTGATTTATTCAAACAGAGGTTAACGGACCATATTAAACGTTTAAATCGTTATTTGAGATATATTTTCAATGGACATTTTATGATCGCACTTATTTTTATGGTTATCGCGCTTGCGGTCTACTATCAAAGATGGATTGAAAATATCGGAGAAGAGTTTCCAGTGGCTCTCGTAATTGCACTTGTTTTTGGATTTGTCGTCAGCTACAATCCATTACAAATGTTTTTACAAGAACCGGATAAAGTATTTTTAATTGTAAAAGAAGAGCAAATGAAACGGTATTTTCGATTAACATTAGTTTATAATTATATGGTGCAACTATATGTTGTTCTTATAGCCGCAGCAGCCGTTATACCACTTTATGCCGCAGTGTTTCCTGAAAAGGACAAGCTCGATTATGTATTCATGCTAGTCATCATATTGTTTATAAAAGCATGGAATCTTATTTCAAATTGGTATATGTTAAAAATACGCCATGTAAACATCCGAATAATGGATAAGATCTTACGAACAATCTTAAGTATATCTTTAATTTATTTTCTGCTTATCGGAAAATTTGTGGTCATTTTTATAGTGTTCTTTTTTATAGTCATCGCTAACAATATTGTATTAGCTAGAAAACAATCAGGACTTGCATGGGATGTACTAATAGAAAACGATCAGAATCGTTTAGCTTTATTTTATCGCTTTGTAAGCATGTTTGCGGATGTGCCACAAATAAAGAAAAGGCTAAAAAAGCGACGATTTTTATCATCGTTAGTAAATAAATGGGTTTCATTTAAGCATGATAGTACGTTTGATTATTTATATCGTTTAACGTTTATTCGTAGTAGTGATTATCTAAGCTTGTATATTCGGTTAATTATTATTGGGGGATTAGTTATCTTTTTTGTCCCTAATATATGGTTGAAAATCATTTTTGCATTATTGTTCATTTACATGTCTAATTTTCAAATGATTACTCTTTATTATCACCATCAGACAAGTATATGGCTAGATTTATATCCAGTGAGTAAAAAAGTGAAAGAAACAGCTTTTCTAAAATGGCTTGTTCTATTAACGTTAATTCAGACGATTATTTTTTCATTGCTCTTCCTAATTTGGGTTGATGTTGCAAGTTTTGTATTAACATTTGCACTGGGTACGTTGTTTAATTATTTATTTAACCTTAATTATGTAAAACGGAAGATCCAAAATTAAAAAATTGAATACAAAAAAATCGTTGTAGACCTCTTAATTTTGAGAAGGTTCTTATCAACGATTTTTTTATGTTTAGTGTTTTCGTTTAATTATTTTTTTCCTGATAGGCAAAATAAGCTCCGATCAGCATTTTAGCTGCAATCGGCATTGCTTTTTCGTCAATATCAAACATTGGATGGTGATGAGGGTAGTTATGTCCTTCTTTTTTCGCGCCGGTAAAGAAAAAAGCACCTGGTTTGATGTTTAAGTAATGAGCAAAATCTTCTCCACCCATTTGAGGGGCGACATTGATTGCATTTTTTACTTCAGGAATTTGGTTACATGCCTCAAAAACAAGGTCTGTCTCTTCCTCATGGTTCATAACAGGAGGATAGCCTTCAGAATAATTAAGTTCATAGTCTGCATTATTTGCTATGCAAATACCTTTCACAACTTGTTCCATTTCTTTCTTAACTACACGTTGAATTTCTGGATCTAAATACCGAACAGTTCCTACTAGCGTAGCTTTATTAGCAATTATATTAAATGTCGTACCCGCATGAAATTTTCCTACTGTAATAACAGCTGTTTTTAAAGGATCAATTCTTCTACTAATAATATTTTGTAATTGTGAAACTACTTCTGCACCAATAACAATAGCATCTTTTGTCTGATGCGGATAGGCACCATGACCACCTTGACCTAAAATCGTAATCTCAAATCGGTCAGTTCCCGCCATAAAAACACCTTTTCGAGTTTCAATATTTCCAAGCGTTGACGTAGCCCATAAATGGTTCCCAAATACAGCATCTACATCGTCTAATTTACCTGAACCAACAATAGATATTGCTCCTCCTGGCGTCTCCTCCTCGGCGTGTTGATGAAGAAAAACAATGGTACCTTCTAACTCATCTTGATATTTTTTCATTACTTTAGCAAGTACTAGTAAAGTAGCTGTATGACCATCATGTCCACATGCATGCATAACACCGGGGTTTTTAGATTTATATGGCACATCTTTCTCGTCTTGAATTGCCAGTGCATCAAAATCAGCTCGTAAAGCAACTGTCTTCCCGGGTTTTCCCCCTTTTAATGTGGCGATTACTCCGTTTCCACCGACATTTTTTTCATAAGGAATGCCAAGTTCTTCATAAAAGTCTGCAATATATTGTGCAGTTTTAAACTCTTCAAAGGAAACCTCAGGATATTGGTGTAAGTAACGACGAATCTCAATCATTTCTGGATAAAGTTCATCGATTGTTTCATGGATTTTAGTAAGCATAAAAAAAGCCCCCTTTTACTTGAAAAAATAAATAGTACTACTACAGTATAGCATTTTTTCTAATGAAAAGTGGTTAAAGGAATTTAGTATTCTTATTATTCGGTTATTTTAGTATATATTAAAAAAGGATATTTATATTGTAAATTGGAATAAAATTTATAAACAAAATTCTATTAATTTCGAAACGACAGGAAAGTATACTGTCATATAATTACTGTACTTACCTACTAAAATAAAAGGCTTTACAAAGGAGGAGAATAGTGGTCTACATTAGAATTAAACAAGTATGGACCCCCATGCAATTGTTTGGCATTAAACTCTATAAAGATGTAGATACAAAAATCTGGTATGTCAAATGGTCTAAAAAAGCCCAATTACAGAGATTGCGTAAAGAAGATGACTAGCATGGGAAGGAAAGATAGAAATCTATTTATATAATTTTATCAATATGAATGGTTGAAATTTTACTAAGATC
The DNA here is from genome assembly GCF_037071985.1 of Pseudogracilibacillus sp. SE30717A. Classification (NCBI taxonomy): domain Bacteria; kingdom Bacillati; phylum Bacillota; class Bacilli; order Caryophanales; family Bacillaceae; genus Pseudogracilibacillus; species Pseudogracilibacillus sp. SE30717A. Next base: position 16,807 of record NZ_JAXHDF010000017.1, read on the forward strand.
AATATAGTTATCATTAATTTGAACTAATGGATGAACTGGATCATGTTTTGGGATCATCCGGATAATTCCTCTACTTCCATCAGTAAGCAAAACAGAACTTCCAATTAAACTGTTCATTATTCTTTCAACAAATATCCTAGTAATGAACGGGTCTAAAGCTCCGAACGTGTCATTTTCTAATTGTAATAATACTTCATAAAAAGGAGATGCATTTTTGTAAATTCTTTTAGAAGTCATTGCATGAAAAACATCAGCTACTGCAACTATACGACTAAATAGATCGATTTCACTTTTAAAAATACCAAAAGGGTACCCGCTACCATCCATACGCTCATGATGCTGTAAAGCTACCAATGCTTGCCGATGAGTTGTTCCAATACTATTTTCAATAATTTCATAACCAAATATTGTATGGTTTTTCATGATGGAAAACTCCTGGTCTGTTAATCTATCCGGTTTATTTAATATTGATTCAGGAATATAAATTTTTCCAATATCATGTAATAATGCTGCTGTTGATAATTGAAGGAGTGTTTTGTGATCAAGTCCTAACCATTTACCAATCAAGCTTGATAATGCACTGACAGCTAGGTTATGTCGGTATGTATAGTCATCTTTAGATTGAAGTGAATTTAATAATCCTATGAAAGGTGTTGCTGTAGAAATTTGTTGAATGATTGGCAGGATATTTTCTCGTAAGTCAGCAAGTGGAATTTGTTTTGTTTCTCGCACCTGTTTAAAAATTTGTTTTAATTCTACAGTTGTTTTATCAATTACTTTAGTATGTTGAAAAGAAACATCTGCACTTTCAATTGAAGTAACATCTTGAATATTTAATACAATTCCATGTTGAATCAGCTTTTTTAAATAGCCAAAAGTTAACATTGTTGATGCAGGTAATAATAAAACACCTCGATGGCTGTAAATATCTTTTTTAGTAATTTTACCAATTAATGTATTTGTGAAAAGTCCTGATTTATTCATATATAGATAGCTCTCTTCTAAAATAGGATGATGGTCTTAGTTATATTATACTATAAAATAATAAAATAAACATATACAGTAAAAAAATGGGTATATTTTCAGTATAGTTGAGATGCTAAATAAGCTAACTCGTAAACTATATTAGTGTTGAATTTCAAAATATTCTCCTTGCATCCTATATATTATTCTGTTATATTACAATTAACTAAATAATATTATTCTAAATTCACTATTTTTCTAAGTGAGTATGGAGGCGCAAAAACCATTAGTAAATAGTCAGAAGAGAGTGAGCTCTGGCGATGACTATGGAAAGGGGAATTTGCCGAAGCTTTGAGAAACTCATTATCTTGGAGCTGGGTCTGTATCGAATAGGTGCAGGACTGTCATATAGGAAACTATATGGAGGGCTATCTTACGCACGGAAATGTATATTTATTTACTTTCTATGCAACAGCGAGCCGTCGTTGTTGCTTTTTCGTGTCCAGTATTCAAGCATAGCCTTATATGTATAAAATCATAAAAGGGTGTGGAAAAATGAATTTTGGTCAAATTGTTACAGCAATGGTAACCCCGTTTGATCGCTATGGAGAGATTGATTATCCGGCAACTAGAAAGCTAATTGAACATCTAATTGCAAATGGTTCAGACTCACTTGTTGTTGCTGGTACAACTGGTGAAAGTCCGACGTTGTCGACTGAGGAAAAAATAGAATTGTTTTCATTTGTTATTCGTGAAGTTAATGGTAGAGTTCCTGTTATTGCAGGCACTGGCTCAAATAATACAAGAGAATCAATTGCACTTACGAAAGAGGCAGAAAATTGTGGTGTAGATGGAATTATGCTTGTGGCTCCTTACTATAATAAACCTTCACAAGAAGGACTTTATCAGCACTTTAAAGTTATTGCAGAATCAACTGCATTACCAGTAATGATTTATAATGTTCCAGGTCGTACGTCTATAAATATTGAAGTAGACACCATTGTAAAACTTTCTGAAATTGATAATATTGTCTGTGTTAAAGAAGCGAGCGGAGACTTGGATGCAATGGCAGAAATTATCCGTCGTACAGATGAAAGCTTTTTACTATATAGTGGAGACGATGGGCTAACATTACCCGTACTTGCTATCGGAGGAGTAGGTATTGTTTCCGTAGCTTCCCATATAGTTGGCAATGAAATGCAAAATATGATCAATCAGTTTAAATCTGGAAATGTGATAGAAGCGGGAGCAATCCATCGGGAGTTATTACCAACATTTAAAGCTTTGTTTTCGGCACCAAGCCCGACTCCGTTAAAAGCTGTCTTAAATATGAAAGGTATTCATGTTGGTGAAGTTCGACTTCCATTAGTTCCATTAAATGAGGAGCAAATTCGTCATTTGAAAAAACAGCTTCAATTACAAGTAACACGAGCAAGTTAATTTATATAACATTTTGAACGCACAGTACACAAAACTGTGCGTTTTTTATTTGCAGATAAGAATGAAGGGACATGTTTTCTTTAGCGATAAGCCAAGTTTTCTATATAATCATGAGCTTTTAATGTAAGTGTATTTGTATAAATATATTATAATGGAACAAATGAAGGCTAGTTAAATGAACTAATATTTTGTTTGTAAGTTTTTTTCTATAGTGAACCTATCCTTATGCCTAAACAAACGTACAATTTATCTATTAAATTCATATTTAATTATGAAAAATGAATGACAAAGAACGTTTGTGATTGAGGTTCAACATGCTCGCTTGTATAATGGAAAAGAAGAAATTGTAAAAGTAAGGGGATTTCCGATGAATCTTGCTAAAAAGCATGAAACTCTTTTATTGATCATTTGGACACAAACATTGGTTGCGACTATTGGTAGCTTATTTTATTCAGAAATAATGGGTTATTTACCTTGTGAGCTATGTTGGTATCAACGTATTTTAATGTATCCACTTGTTATTGTTTATGGACTTGCTATCATAAAAAAAGATTTGCAAATCGCACTCCCCGGAATTTTTCTTAGTGGGATAGGAATGATTGTTTCTGCTTATCATTATGGGTTGCAAAAATTACCTGCTTTACAAAATACCGGTGGCTTCTGTGGTAATATCCCATGTAATTTGCAATATGTTAATTATTTTGGTTTTATTACTATACCCTTTTTAGCAGGTATTGCTTTTATTACAGTTTTTTGTTTGCACATGATTATTTTACGAACGAAAAACAAATTAGCATGATTATTATGCTAGATGATTGATGGCCACAAAAGATTTTATTTTATTGGAGGAAATCGTATGAAAAATAAAATGCTAGTTATCGTTGGAGTTATTGTTTTATTATTTGTAGCACTCATCTTTGTGAACAATATGAAAAACAAGCAAGCGCTAGAAGACAATGAGAATCCTTACGGCAAGGATAATTTGAAGCAAGAAACAATTGATCAATTGGGCGATCCTCTTTATCAGAATATTATTGTGCCAGATGATTTGGATGCTGCATTAGAAGACGGGGAAGATATAACGGTATATTATTATAGTCCGACTTGTGTTTACTGCCAGAAAACAACCCCTGTCGTAGTACCATTAGCTGAAGATATGGGTGTAAATTTGAAAAAAATGAATTTATTAGAATTTGATAGAATGGAACATTACAATATAGAAGGTACGCCAACGATTATTCATTATGAGAATGGAAAAGAAGTCGCTCGGATTGTGGGAGAACATCCAGAAGAGGATTTCAAAACATTTTTTGATGACAATGTATTAAATAAATAATTGATTTGAGCGTGATTAATGGGTTGCGTATGTGGTAATTTTATGAAATATAAATGGACCTTTTAAAAGAAATCCGAACATTTCAGTTCGGATTTCTCTTGTTTTATAAGGATGAAAAGTGATTTAATCCTCTTTTTTATCTGGCTCAAATTCTCTAGAAAATTCATGTTGGAGAATATTTTTATTTGTATAATGTTGATCGTCGTCTACATGATCAAAAACGGAATTTCTTAAATATCTGTGATAAAATAACTCCCCAATTAAAATAACGAATGCAGATAGAAAAGCTCCAGTTATTATTGACTGAGCCGTTACATTCCCAGTGAATAAAAAGGAACTAATGAACCATATCCCAAAATAAGCTAGCGCAAAATCTCCAACCGCAGCTACGATATTACCTACTTTTGGCAAGATAAACATATCTACAAGAAAAGAAGCAACCGTTAGAATAATACTTATTATTAATATATTACCAAAAGATACTCCGAATAATAGACCTAATACTACCCATAACACTGCTAATGTCATGATGAATTTTATAAGAAAAGCAACACCTTTCCTCATAACATCTTCCTTTCTATTTTTCGCTCACTTATAGACTTTCCATTTCTTTAAACTTCATCCTTTTTCCCTCCATGTAAAAAAATGTTAAAAAAGGATGCAAATCATTTATGAAATGCATCCTTAATTAGTATGTTTTTTGTCTCTTAAAAAAAGATCTGTTAGTAGCAAAATTAAATAGTATGTTTTACTCTTCTGCCATCATTATATAAGTTGAAGTGAAAGGTCGTTCTGCAAAATATGCGGGGAGACGTGCCATATTCTGAAAGTCCATTTGTTTAAAAAGGTCCGATCTTTGCCAAGAAATATAATATTGCTCTGTTTTCCATTGTGTAAGTATAACGTATTGATTACTTTTTTTCTGTTTTAATAATCTAGCAGCGTTTAGTCCGTCTGTATGTTCAAGTAAAGGGAGTCTTTTCTTCACTTGATCTTCAAACACGGCTGCTCCATCTTCCATAACAGGTATATTTTCCATATGAACAAATCCTGTCTTATCAAGTGCCCCATATGTTTCTAAAATCTCAAAATTCCTTCCAGATACAAAAACGCCTTTCTTCCGATTATCCTCATAGTAAACTAAAGTAGAACCTGCTTTTTTCATAAAATAAAAATCGATGTTTGGATGAGAATCCGTAATGTTTTTTAATACATTTGTAGTACCAGTTGTCATAAATGCCCACATATTATTCCCTCCTTATATCTATTTTACCCTATATTAAATGGAGATAGTCAATTTCTTGGAGAACATTTCTCAATCCGAGAAGTTACCCCGTTTGCAATAAATGTCGTATAATAGTAGGTGATTATAATACTAGTGGCTACATTGAAAGCCACTTGGGGTGATTACATGGATTCAAATCAACAAGATCGTCGGAGACGGAAAAGGTCTGACCGGCATTTAAATAAGCAAGAGAGTAAAAAAAATAAATTCAAAAATTTAAAAGATAATATGTTATTGAAATGGAAGTCCATTTTCCGTAAAGATGAGCCAAACGAGGTTATTATAGAAGAAAAGTTAAGTGAACCGAAGCAACAAAAAAGTAGAAGGTCTGATCAAAACAGCACAGATTCCTCTGGAAAAAGGACGAAATCAGGCGAGAAAAAAGGTTTTCCTTTTTCGATTAAGTATACCATTCTTTCGCTTGGATCTGTATTCGTGCTTGCGTTGATTGCTTATACAATTATTTTATACGGCGGTAAATTATTTGTGGATCAAGATAAATTGATCATAAGTCCACCGACAACAATTGAAACAGAAGACGGAGAAATCATTTGGTATTTGTATGACCAATATCGTTTACCGGTAGATTTAGAACAAGTACCTGATCATGTCCAAGATGCATTTATTGCTATTGAAGATAAACGATTTTATACTCATTCCGGAGTTGATTTTCGTTCTATTATGCGTGCTCTTTACAAAGATATTATTGCTCGAAGTAAGGTGGAAGGAGCAAGTACGATAACGCAACAATTAGCAAAAAATTTATTTTTAACGAATGATAAATCGTGGCTTCGAAAGACAAAAGAAGTCATGATAGCTCTTTATTTGGAAAGAGAGTTTACAAAAGATGAAATTTTAGAAATGTATTTAAATGCTGTTTATTTTGGAGAAGGACAATATGGAATTGAAGCAGCATCAAATAAATACTTTTATAAGTCGGTTGAAGATTTGACGTTAGAAGAAGGTGCTCTTTTGGCAGGAATGGTAAAAGCTCCAAATGGTTATTCTCCGATTGAGCATGAAGAAAAAGCAAAAAACAGACGAAATGTTGTTCTTAATTCGATGAGTGAGTTGGAGTACATTACACCAGAGGAAGCAAAAACAGCTCAAGAGAAAGAAATTCAATTAAATATCGCACAACGAAAAATTAATCCTGCATACCATACGTTTGTTGACTTAGCGATAAAAGAAGCGGCAGATTTATACGGAATTTCATTGGATGAATTAAAGCTTAACAGATACCGTATTGTTACATCCATGAATGAAGATGCTCAACAAATTGCTTTTGATCAATTTCAGCAAGACGGTTATTTCCCAGGCAATGACAAAGAAACAGTCGAAGGTACCTTTGTTATGATGGACCAAGAAACAGGTAGTATTGTTGCGGCATTAGGGGGAAGACATTTTAAAACACTGGAATTAAACCGAGTTTATGCAGCGAAAAGACAACCTGGGTCAACAATGAAGCCTCTTGCAGTTTATGCTCCTGCATTGGAGACGGAAAAATTTAATCCATATTCGACCTTACCAGATGAACTTAAGGAGTGGGATGGGAAAGAAATCCGAAATCATAATAATCAATATGATGGTTCAGTGACATTGTACAATGCAATTAAATATTCAAAAAACACTTCATCGGTCTGGTTGTTAAATGAAATTGGTGTCGATTATGCAAAGACTTATTTAGAGAAAATGGATATGAAAATAGAGGATAAGGATCTTGGAATTGCTTTAGGAGCCTTAACTGATGGTCTCACTCCTATCCAATTAGTGGAAGGATTTCGTACGTTTATTCATAGTGGAGAAATGATTGATGCCCATGCAATTAAAGAAATACACAATCAAAAAGGGGATGTCGTCGCAACGGCTCAACCGAAAACGTCCAAGGTGTTTTCACCACAAGTCGCTTGGAATATGACTGAAATGTTGAAAGGGGTAGTCGAAAGTGGTACTGGTTCCTCAGGCTATTATCCACATGAGTTAGCGGGGAAGACAGGGACGACACAACACCCAAATGTGGAAGGACAGACTAAGGATGCTTGGTTTGTAGGAATGACTCCCGAATATGTTACAGCTTTATGGATGGGGTATGACAAATCTGATAAAGATCATTATTTAACGGGAGGCAGTTCTTATCCAACTGAATTAACGAAAAAAATTCTGACGGAACTAGATAAACGGCAATCATTAGAGACTACTTTTGTAAAACCAGATAATGTGGTTGCATTGGAAGAACCAATTGAATTACCTAAAATTGACGACTTATCAAGCTCGTATATTTTTGGTGGGGTCAAATTATTGAAAGGTAAATTAGAATGGACCAAAGCGAAAGACGAACGAATTGTTTACCGTATTTACGAAGAGAAAAAAGACGGTGACGAAAGAATTGGAGAAGTAAGTGGCACGAATGAATTTATTGTAGAGGACTTCTCTATTTTTAAAACAAACTCTTATTATGTTGTACCTTATGACCCGCTTGGACAAGTAGAGGGCAACGCTTCAAACGTCGTAAAATTAACGTTTTAACGAATTAATATTAACTGCTAAGTTCTTTTGAGACTAAGTTTGTCTAATCTGTCACAATAATTTAAACAAGTTTTTGACAAACGATACATGTGGCTATACAGTAGGAAGGAAAACAATTATAGTGATAAGAGATAGTCTATTTCAGCACTTATTATTACTGCTGAATAAGTAAAGAAGCTATAAAATATAAAAAAGCTTCGTGTGTGCCATCAAAAGCTTGGATGGACTAACATTGGATGGAAATTAGAAAAGGAATGATAATCAATGTCAAAGAAATTCAATGATACAATTTTACGGGCTTATAATGGTGAAAAGACGACTCATACACCAGCCTGGTTTATGCGTCAGGCCGGAAGGTCGCAAAAAGAATATCGAGAAATTAAGAAGAAGTATTCTTTGTTTGAAATTACTCATCAACCGGAGCTTTGTGCGTACGTAACGAGACTTCCTGTTGAACAATATGGAATTGATGCTGCAATCTTATATAAAGATATTATGACACCACTTCCTGCAATGGGGATAGACGTGGAAATAAAATCCGGTATTGGACCAGTGATCGATAATCCGATTCGCAATTTACAAGATGTAGCAGCACTTGGGGAAATTAATCCCGAACAAGATATTGACTATGTATTAGAAACGATCAAATTATTAACAGAAGAACAACTAACTGTACCTTTGATCGGATTTAGTGGTGCACCATTTACGTTAGCGAGCTATATGATTGAAGGCGGGCCATCAAAAAATTATGCTAAAACAAAAGCACTTATGTATAGTGAGCCTAAGACCTGGTTTACATTAATGAATAAATTAGCTGAAATGATTATTGTATATGTTCGTTCACAAATCAAAGCAGGTGTTTCTGCTATCCAAATATTTGACTCTTGGGTTGGTGCTTTAAATGTTGCTGACTATAGAACATATATAAAGCCTACAATGGAGTACATATTCTCCGAATTAAAAAAGGATAATGTACCACTAATCATTTTTGGTATCGGGGCAAAACACTTGTTGATGGAGTGGAATGATTTACCAGTCGATGTGATTGGTTTAGACTGGCGTACAGGTATTCTCGAAGCTAGAGAAATTGGGGTTACAAAAGTGCTACAAGGTAATCTAGATCCGGCTATTTTATTGGCAGATTGGGACACGATTGAAAGCCGAACGAAAGCAATACTAGATGAAGGTATGCAAGACGGACGACATGTATTTAATTTAGGTCATGGAGTGACGCCTGATATTACTCAGGATACACTTAAAAAATTAGCACATCTAGTTCGTACGTATTCCGAACGATAATTTTTAACGCATGAGGTGAAAAATGATGAAAAAAGAAAAAGTAGCTTTACTTGTTATGGCATATGGGACACCTTATAAAGAAGAAGATATTGAAAGGTATTATACGCATATTCGTCATGGGAGAAAACCATCGGAAGAAGCATTACAAGACTTAACGGAGCGCTATCAAGCAATTGGTGGTATTTCTCCACTAGCAAAAATTACAGAAGATCAAGCAAAAGGACTCGAAGAAAAACTAAATGCGATGCAAGATAATTATGAATTTGAGATGTACATCGGGTTAAAACATATCGAGCCATTTATTGAGGATGCGGTTGAACAAATCGCTAAAGACGGTCATAAAAAAATTGCGTCTATCGTTTTAGCACCACACTATTCAACGTTTAGTGTAAAATCATATAACGGTAGAGCAAAAGAGGAAGCAGATAAATACGGTTTGGAGATTTATTCAGTCGTTGATTGGTATGATAAACCAGGATTTATTAAATATTGGGTAGATGAGATTGAAAAGACATATCAAACAATGTCAAAAGATGAGCAGGAAAATTCAGTACTGATTGTTTCAGCACATAGCCTACCAGAGAAAATTTTGGCAGGTGGTGATCCTTACCCTGATCAATTAGCTACTACAGCAAAATTAATTGCTGAAAAGGTTAGCGTCCCAAATTATGCAATTGGTTGGCAAAGTGAAGGAAATACACCAGAGCCTTGGTTAGGTCCAGATGTACAAGATTTAACTCGTGATTTATTTGAAGAGAAAGAGTATAAAGCATTTATTTATGCACCTGTCGGCTTCGTTTCTGACCATTTAGAAGTATTGTATGATAACGATTATGAGTGTAAAGTAGTTTGCGATGAAATTGGAGCAAGTTATTATCGACCTGAAATGCCGAATACTAACCCATTATTTATTCAAACACTTGCCGAAGTTATACTGGAAGAATTAAACTAAACGAGATCACATACCATGAAAAAGAGTGATGTACCGTGAAAAAAATCTTAATAATCGGAGGCGGAATAACTGGCTTAGCCTCCGCTTTTTATTTACAGGAAAAAATAAAAGCGAAAAAGTTACCTTATACGATTAAATTAGTAGAGGCAAATAATCGGCTTGGTGGAAAAATTGAGACGGTTCATCGTGAAGGGTTTACAATTGAACGGGGACCAGATTCATTTCTTTCACGAAAGAAGCCTGCAGTAGAGCTGGTTCAAAAACTTGGCTTAACCGAACAACTTGTAAGAAACGCTACAGGTCAAGCACATATTTTAGTTGGAAAAAAGTTGCATAAGATACCTTCTGGATCCTTTATGGGGGTTCCTACTGAGGTACAGCCATTTTTATTTTCGGGATTGTTTTCTGCTAAAGGTAAACTGCGTGCTGGTATGGACTTTGTAAGACCTAAAGGAAAAACTGTTACAGATCAATCATTAGGTATGTTTTTTAGAAGACGATTTGGTGATGAATTGGTAGAAAATTTAATTGAACCTTTATTGTCTGGAATTTATTCTGGAGATATTGATGAAATGAGTTTAATGGCGACGTTTCCTAATTTCTATCAATTGGAACAAAAATATGGCAGTTTAATTAAGGGATTACAACAGACAATGCCCAAGAGACAGAAGACGAAAAAGAAACAGTCAGGAGTGTTTTATGCGCTCAAGGGTGGTTTTGAGTCTCTAGTTGATGAGTTGGCAAGTCAATTAGGAGAAGATATCATTTCATTATCTACAGCAGTTGACCATATTGAAAAAAAGGAAAATGGTTATCATGTGCTTTTAAGTGATGGAACTGTTTATAAAGCCGATGCAATGATAATTACATCGCCACATACTTCTCTCAAGAAATTCTTTAGTAAGCATGAAGCATTGAATATTGTAAATGAAATTCCAACAACATCTGTCGCAAACGTAGCACTTGCTTATGACCAAAAAGCAATAAAGAAGGAACTAGATGGAACCGGGTTTGTTGTTTCACGAAACAGTAAATTTAGAATTACTGCATGTACGTGGACACATCGAAAATGGCCTGATACAACCCCTGAAGGAAAAGTGCTTCTACGTAGTTATGTAGGTGGGCCACATGATCCTGAAGCTGTTAATTTAAGCGATGATGACTTGGTTGAAGTCGTTTTGAACGATTTACAGAAAACGATGAAAATTAAAGGACAGCCAAACTTTAAAGTAGTTACTCGCTTTAAACATGCCATGCCCCAATATGCAGTTGGGCATCTTGATCGAATTAATAAGATGCGTGAATATGCAGCAAGAAATCTACCTGGAACGTTCCTAGCTGGTGCTTCTTATGAAGGAGTCGGAGTTCCAGATTGTATTGAACAAGGTGAGAAAGCAGTTAACGAAGTCGTACAATTTCTATCTGAAAAAAACTAAAAAGATGAGTCCAATATAGATCCCCAAAAGTTAGATATTCATAATTCTAATTTTGGGGGATATTTATAAGGGTAGTCTTTTTTTTCTTTTTTAATCAAAAAAAATAAGCAACTACTAAATAATAGTTGCTTCATCCGGAAAGGAAGTCTTATTATAGAATAGACTATAAAATATGTTAAAAATGAGTTGAACATCAATTGTTATCTAGCAGGATGATTGCAATCATCACATAGATTACTGTAACAATCAGCTTGCTCAACCATTTCATAACCACAGTGTTTACATTTCTTCTTCGGTAAATTTCTAAAGAATTCAATAACGTTAACCAATATAACTCCTCCTCTTTAGGAATTTTTCTCAAAAACATTAACTTTGAACTGTTATATGTATTGTACTATAACAATATATAAAATGTCAACACTGTTTCATAACAAAAATGATAAAATAGTAATTAATTATAAACTGTATTACAACATTATTGTTTGGAGGGGATAAAATGAAACTGACAATTATTGGTTATTGGGGAGGCTATCCCGCAATGGACGGGGCTTCAACGATGTATCTTCTTGAGAAAGATGGATTTTTGCTTGTAATTGATGTAGGAAGTGGTGGATTAGTTAAGTTTCAGAAATATAGAAGTATAACAGAAATTGATGCTGTACTACTATCACACTATCATGCTGATCATATTGCTGATATAGGTGTACTACAACATGCTCGTCTCATACAATCGTATATAACAGGGGAAGAAAAAATACTGCCTATTTACGGTCATGAAGAAGACGAAAAAGAATTTGAAAAATTAAATCATGATTATACTGAAGCCATTGCTTATAATCCTCATAATGTATTAAAAGTTGGTCCGTTCTTTATTCGTTTTCTAAAGACGAAACATCCTGTTTCTTGTTATGGGATGAGAATAACAGATGGGACAAGCACAATAATATATACAGCAGATTCAGCTTTTCAGGAAGAATGGATAAAGTTTTCTAAAGATGCAGATCTATTGCTCGCAGAATGTAATTTTTATGCAGGTCAAAATGCTTCAGATGCAGGGCACATGACGAGTGAAGATGTAGGTACTATTGCAAAGGAGGCGAACGTTGGAGAAGTTATATTAACTCACCTACCTCATTTTGGTAATCATGAGGATCTAATCAAGCAGGCGGAAGAGATTTATAAGGGGAAAATAAGTTTGGCATATGAAGGAAAGGTTTGGAAAAAGGAGGGATAGATTAAGCAGAAGCCCGTTATAGAAGGTTCAAATGCGTTGTTATTATCGTTAAAAACTAGAGAATATTTTTTTGACTAGATATTTTAAATTAGATAAGCATACTTAGTTACAAAAATATCAAAAACTATTAAACTAAAGATGGGAGGAGTGAGGAAATGAAATTTATTGATAATAAAGGTATTACAGATCCCTATATTAATTTAGCCCTAGAGGAATATGTACTAAAGAATTTTGGTGAAGAAGATACATATTTATTATTTTACATAAATGCACCATCGATTATTGTTGGAAAAAATCAAAATTCAATTGAAGAAATCAATACAGATTATGTTGAGGAAAATAATATTAAAGTTGTACGTCGTTTATCCGGAGGTGGAGCTGTATATCATGATGAAGGTAACTTAAACTTTAGTTTTATAACGAAGGATGATGGCGATAGCTTCCACAATTTTGCAAAATTTACTGAACCAGTTGTAAAAGCACTAAATAGTATTGGAGTTCCCGCTAAATTAGAAGGACGAAATGATCTTTTAGTTGAGGGACGAAAGTTTTCGGGAAATGCTCAATTTTCCACAAAGGGAAGAATGTTCAGCCACGGTACACTTATGTTTGATTCAGAGATTGAGCATGTAGTTGCTGCATTAAATGTAAAAAAGGAAAAAATAGAATCAAAAGGAATTAAGTCGATACGGAGCAGAGTGGCAAACATTACGGAATATTTAGATCGGCAAATGTCAATGGAAGAATTTAAGAACTTAATTTTATGTTCTATTTTTGAAGTAGAGGATGTAGCCGATGTCCCTCGTTATGAGTTGTCAGAAGAAGATTGGGAGAATGTCTATGAAATCTCTCGTAATCGATATCAGCGTTGGGAGTGGAACTTCGGAAAGTCTCCAGCATTTAACAAGAAAGTATCACATAAATTCCCATCTGGATTACTTGATGTTCGTTTGGACGTAAAAAAAGGTATTATTGAAAATTGTAAGATTTATGGTGATTTTTTTGGGATCGGTGAAGTAGAAGATATTGAAAACAGATTAATTGGTGTTAGGCATGAGCGAGTAGCAATAGAAGAAGCATTAACAGAAGTGGATATTCCACACTATTTAGGAAAAATAACTAAAGAAGAATTTATAAATTTAATTTATTAGAGGTTGGGACAAAACAAAATTGGAGATATGAAACACGAACAATACTTTAAGTTAGCGAAAGAAATATACGGAGAACTCCTGCCAGAAGAAACGCCTCGATAAGACACTCAAAAGGCGACAAATATCGAAAGATTACAGACTAAAACCGCCCTTTGCGGGCAACGTCTGCATACCCTTGCCTGGGCAGGAGGCTTGTCAGTGCTGACGGTAACGGAGACACTGTGCAAGCAAGCGATAGTGCGGCTTGAACATATGGATTAGGTGGGACGAACCATGTATAGTCCCAGATGTCGCTCTTATGACAGTGGTGAAAGCGGAGTATATTTCTGAAGCGATTATTATAACTTTAATCATTCGTGTTTCAATAACTCTTTCTAACTTATGTCCCAACTTCTTTTTAGTCTAAAATACAAAGTATTTCGACGATTTTGTCTATTTCTCTTGCTTTTATACTTTTATCTGATAAATTAGTACTTAACTCCTAATTTTTCATTAATAATGAGAGGATGAATAGTAATAATGTTAAATGAGTTACTTACTCTTGATTATGAGGTGACGCCCCTAACAATGGCTGTATTGTCTAATAAAGAGGAGGATGGAGCTACGAACACTGTCGTTCTAGAAGATAGAAGAGAATATACTGTTCATACATCCCCGACAAAAATGATTGATAAAGCTTGTAAGTTCTTTGGGAGCAGTTTAAAAGGCAGACTCGAAGGGACTAAAGACATAAGTAAAATCACCCATAAAGCCCCTATTGCAATCGATCCTTCAAGTGGAATGTACTTCTTTCCAACCGCATCACCTACAAACACAAAATGTTCATGGATTGCCCACTCACATGTAAAAGACATAAACCCAAAAGGAAAGACAAAAACAGAAATTCTATTTAAAAATGGTAAATGTATTACTATTAATGTTTCTTATGGTTCAATAATGAATCAAGTGCAGAGGACTGCTCAATTTCGTTACTCGTTAGATACGAGAATTAAATTATTGAAAGAAGCAATTGCTAAAAAAGAAAAAGGACAAAAATAATAATATCTATTGTCGATAATCACATTTATTTTTTAGGTAAATGTTTTTAGTATATAATATAACTATAATAGGAAATGGAAAATTAGGAGTTTCCGTACTTTTAAGTCATGTTTAAGGAGAAACATACAAGGTGGATATATCGACAATAGAAGCACTAGACGAAGCAAGTGATTATTTCGACTATATAATAGATTTGCTTGATAAGTTAGAAAAACTTGGACCTTTACCAGGAATATTACTGCCTTTTATTGAAGCATTTTTACCCTTCTTGCCATTATTTGTCTTTGTTATGGCGAATAGTGTTGCATATGGGTTATTGAAGGGATTCTTATATTCCTGGATTGGTTCATCTGTTGGCTCAATTGCCATCTTTTTTTTAATTAGAAAATTTCATAAGACACGATTGGTAACGAAAATAATGCAAAATAAACAAGTAATCCATATTACTTCATGGGTAGAACGCCATGGGTTTGGACCTTTGTTTATTTTGCTCTGTTTTCCTTTTTCTCCATCGTCTATTATTAATATTGTTGCTGGCTTATCGAAGGTAAGTAAACAACAATTTATTTTAGCAGTTTTATTAGG
Source organism: Pseudogracilibacillus sp. SE30717A (assembly GCF_037071985.1). NCBI lineage: Bacteria > Bacillati > Bacillota > Bacilli > Caryophanales > Bacillaceae > Pseudogracilibacillus > Pseudogracilibacillus sp. SE30717A. The sequence goes on from NZ_JAXHDF010000017.1 coordinate 32,052, forward strand.
AAAGTCGGTAATGATCTTTTCGATTGCCTATATTGGGACAAGTATTTTAGAATTTGCAAAAAATCCAACAAAAACGATTATCGTGACTGGTTGTATTTTGGTATTTTGGATTTTCGGTAAATTTTTAGAGAAAAAGTTGTTAAGAAAATCGAAAAGGAAATCGTAAAAATAGAAGGAGGGGAAAACGTATGTCTTTACGTATGGTATTAGGTAGGGCAAGTACTAATCATAGTGAGCATGTCATGAAAGAAATACAAGATAAACTAAGAAAAGATCCTGAAGGAAATCCAATATTTTATATTGTACCGGAACAAATGACATTCCAACAAGAATATTCTCTATTTGGTGAAGAACAAATAAAAGGAAGTGTTCGCGCTCAAGTGACGAGTTTTTCACGACTTGCATGGCGAGTGTTGCAAGAAACTGGAGGCGGAACAAAACAGTTTATCAGTTCGACCGGCATCCAAATGATGCTACGTAAAATTGTCGATCAGCGAATGGACCAATTTCAAATGTTTCAAAAAGCTGTTGATAAGCAAGGTTTTATTCAAGAACTTGAGCGAATGATCACAGAGTTTAAACGTCATTGTATCACTCCAGATATGTTAGAGGAGCAGATGACGTATACAGAGCAAAATGTCCCGCTAATGAATAAACTATCTGACTTATATTATATTTATGATGAACTAATAGCACTTTTAAAACAAAAATATATTGATGGTGAAGATCAACTTCAATTACTAGCAGAAAAAGTCAGTTCCACGCCGTTTTTGCAAGGCGCTGAAATATATCTCGACGGATTTTATCGATTTACGCCGAATGAATTAGAAATCGTTTCAGAGCTGTTAAAAACATGTAAGCAAGTTACAATTGCATTAACTGCCGACCCTTCAGAAATGGGGGAAGAGGTTTCTGAATTAGATTTATTTTATCAAACAAAAGAAACCTATCATTATTTACAGCAAATCGCCGTAGAGAATCAAGTTTTCATGGAAGATCCAATCATCCTAGAGTCTGAGAATGGGAGATTATGTAAAAAACCTCATATACTTCACTTAGAACGTCATTTTGATGATAGACCCACCCCAGTATGTAATGAAAATAAAGAAAATCCAATTCTATTAAATGAAGCAGTTCATCCACGCGCAGAATTAGATGGGGTCATTCAAGAGATACTTCGTCTAGTTCGTGAAGAAAATTACCGTTATCGGGATATGGCGATGTTTATTAGAGAAACCGAAGAATATCATGATTTAATTAATACAATGTTTGCCGACTATGGAATTCCTGTTTTTGTAGATGAAAAACGGACGATGTTAAATCATCCGCTTATTGAGTTTGTCCGATCTTTATTTGATATCATTGAATCAAACTGGCGATATGATGCCATATTCCGGTTGTTAAAAACGGGGTTTTTGTCAGCGTCCGATACGACGTATCCGCTAAATGCAGATGCAATTGATGAATTGGAAAATTACGTGTTGGAATATGGAATTCGCGGTAAGCAACAGTGGTTCCAAAAGGAAAAATGGGTGTATAAGCGATTTCAAGGATTCTCGGAAGCTGTCCAAACGGATAGAGAACGAGAAGAAGAAACGAAGATAAATCGATTTCGCAAACAAATAGTAGATGCACTTCATCTTTTTGATAAAGAAATAAGAGAAAGAACAACAGTGAAGGAACGTGCTGAAACAATTTACATGCTTCTATCACGATTGAATATTCCTTTACAACTCGAAGAGAGAAGAACGTTATATGATGAAAATGGGAAAATAGAAAAAGCAAGAGAAGAAGAGCAAGTATGGAATGCGTTTATTCAATTATTAGATGAAATGGTAGAAATGATTGGGGAAGAAGAAATGTCTTTTTCAATGTTTCGTAAAACATTTGAAGCAGGTCTTGAATCTTTACAGTTTTCCCATGTACCGCCAAGTATGGATCATGTGATTGTCGGTACAATTGACCATTCGCGTATTGCTAGCAAAAAATGTGTCTTTTTATTAGGAGTAAATGAAGGTGCTTGGCCGATGAAACCGGCTAATGACGGCATTATTAATGAGAATGAAAGAGAGTTTTTAAAACAATTTGGTATGGAACTGGCAGAAAGTAGTCGCCGTATTTTATTAGATGATAATTTTTATATGTATCTTGCATTTACACTTCCGACCGATTACTTATGGGTTAGTTATGTGCTTAGTGATAATGAGGGGAGAATGAAGACTCCATCTCCTATGATTGGGCGTTTGCAGGAGTTTTTTCCATCCTTAAAAACACCTTTTCTATTAACTGATCCTGATGAATTACAAGAGGCAGCGCGCTTTATTACGACTCCAGTGAAAACGAGAGGGGCATTAACTGCTCAATTATCCAGGTATTTGCGTGGATATCATGTGGAAGATGTCTGGTGGAATGTATTGGAATGGTACGTTCATCATGAAGAAAAATATGAAACTACCTATCATGTTTTACAAAGTTTATTTTATGAAAATAAGCCGGTATCCTTGGCTAAAAATACGGTAGAACAGTTATATCCTAAGCAAGTAAAAACAAGTGTTTCACGTTTGGAGATGTTAAATCAATGCTCTTACCGTCATTATTTACAATATAGTTTAAACCTTGAAGAGCGTCGTACATATAAACTTGATGCTCCGGATATTGGACAGCTTTTTCATGAAGCACTTAAAACAATTACAGAGTGGATACAGGCAGAAAAGAGAAATTTTGCGGATTTATCCAAAGACGACTCCGAATTTTATGCTAAAAAATCTATTTCTCATTTAGCGCCGATCTTACAACATCATATTTTATCGAGTTCAAACCGGTATAAATATATTCAACGTAAACTGCAAGATGTCATTGCTCAAGCGACGTATATTTTAAGTGAACAGGCGAGAGCTAGCGGGTTTTCTCCAGTAGGTATTGAACTTGGATTTGGGTTTGAATCAGAACTTGAACCAATGAAGGTTCAATTGCCTAACGGATATGAATTGATTTTACGTGGTCGAATTGACCGAGTTGATCAATCCATTCAACAAGATAATTTATATTTACGAATTATCGATTATAAATCCAGTTCTAGAGGGCTTGATTTAGTCGATGTTTATTATGGATTAGCCTTGCAAATGTTGACTTATTTAGATGTCGTCCTTTCACAATCTGAACAGTGGCTCGGCATGCAAGCATCACCGGGTGGCATTTTATACTTTCATGTTCACAATGCTATGTTATCAAAAGACGATAAACTGGATGAAGATCAAATTATTAATGAAATTTTTAAACGTTATAAAATGACAGGGCTAATTACTTCAGAACGTGATGTGGCCCGCTTAATGGATACAACAATTGAGACAGGTCGAAGTGATATTGTCCCAATAGGTTTTAAACGAGATGGTGATTTCTATGCAGGCTCCAAGGTAGCGGATGATGAAACGTTCTCCTTATTGCGCCAACATATTCATCGGTTAATTAGGCAAGCAGGGATTAACATTACCTCAGGAAAAATAGAACTAAATCCATTTGAATCTAAAGATGGAACTGCATGTCGCTTTTGTTCGTTTAAATCAGTTTGTCAATTTGATCCGATTTTAAAAGAAAATAATTATCGTAAATTAATTCCAATGAAGGATGAACAAGTGCTAGAAAAAATGGAGGAAAAGTATAAAGAAGAATAATGATAAGAGGGAGGGGTATAATTGGTATCTTGGACAAAAGAACAACAAGCAGCCATTGAACGAAGTGGTTCAAATATTCTAGTTGCTGCAGCAGCAGGTTCAGGGAAAACAGCAGTATTGGTTGAACGTATCATTCAAAAACTGATTGATGAAAAAAATCCATTAAATATTGATGAAGTTTTAGTTGCGACGTTTACAAATGCAGCAGCTGAAGAAATGAGAAGTAGAATTGGAAAGGCATTAGAAGCAGCGATCGCAAGTGACCCAACGTCGTATCATTTAAAAAAACAATTATCCTTATTGCAGCGGGCATCTATTTCTACTTTACACTCTTTCTGTACTTCTGTAGTGCGACAATATGCGTACTTATTAGATCTTGATCCGGCATTTCGAATTGCAGATGAAATGGAAATTGATTTAATTAAACAGGAAGTTATCGATGAGATGTTTGAAGATGCATATGGACAAGAAGGGGAAAAATTGGAACGCTTCTTTAAAGTTGTTGATATGTTTTCTAATGACCGTAGTGACGTAGAAGTTGAACATCTTATTTTAAAATTGTATACCTTTTCGATGCAACATCCATGGCCAGAAAAATGGTTAAATGATGTAGCAAAAACCTATGATATACCTGATAGTTATACAGAAGAGGACCTTCCCTGGATAATGATATTAAAAGAAGAAGTGAATGATCAGTTAGATGCATCACGAAAAGAAATTGAGCGGGCAATCGAAATTGCCACCGAAAGTGATGGGCCGTATCACTATCTTGATGCTCTTGAGGCGGACATCCAAGTAATTAATGTGGCACTGGAATTAGTGAATGACTGGTCACAATTACAGAAGTATATGACATCAACTAAGTTGAAAAGTCTTTCGCGAAAAAAAGTAGATTGTGATGATTTAAAGCGAGATAAAGTGAAAGAGATAAGGGCACGTTTTAGAGATCAATGGAATAAGATGACGAAAAGTTGGTTTAGCAGAAATCTTCAAGCTCATATAGAAGATATGCGAGCATTGTATCCTGCAATAAAAGAGGTTACCAAATTAGTCATTGAGTTTAAAGAACGCTTTTCAACTATCAAAAGAGAAAGAGCAATTATAGATTTTGATGATTTAGAGCATTTTTGTTTAGCTATATTACGAGATCCTGCTTCAACGGAAAAAGAGATTATCCCTTCCGAAATAGCTCATTACTATAAACAGCAGTTTAAAGAAGTCCTTGTAGATGAATATCAAGATATTAACATTGTGCAAGAGACAATTTTATCGCTTGTCAGTGATCAGTCTGGATCTGGAAATATGTTTATGGTTGGAGATGTTAAGCAAAGTATTTACCGTTTCAGGCATGCGGAACCAACATTGTTTATCCATAAATATAAGCTGTTTGCAGAAGATGAAGCGCACGGTAAAAGGATAGATTTAGCCAAAAACTTTCGCAGTAGGGAAGAAGTATTATCCGGAGCTAATTTTATCTTTAGACAACTATTTGATGAAGCGCTTGGAGAAATTGAATATGATAGCCAAGCTGAGTTAATTTATGGGAATTTTTCATATGAAGACTTTACCTTTAATAATCCTGCTGCAGAACTTATTGTTATTGATCGTGATCGTGAAGAACAAAAAAATGACGATGAGGAAAGTATGGAAGATTTAGAAGCAATGCAGTTAGAGGCGCGTCTTTATGCAGATAAAATAAAGGAATGGATCGGTAAAAAAGGAAAAGCACCTCTTCAAGTGGTGGATAAAGCAACAAATAAGCAGCGTGACTTACAGTATCGTGATATCGTCATTTTACAACGTTCTTTAACTGGTACACCGACTATTGTTGATGAGCTAAAAAAACAAGGTATTCCAGTATATGCAGAATTACGGACTGGATATTTTGTTGCAATTGAAATTCAAGTGATGATCAATGTCCTAAAAGTTATCGATAACCCTTACCAGGACATCCCACTTGCCTCTGTTCTTCGGTCACCAATTGTTGGGTTAAATGAAGAACAGTTGGCTCAAATTCGATTAATGAAAAAACATGATTCATTTTACAAAGCAGTAAAACAGTACGCAAAAGCAGGAGAAGAAGTAAGTGTTTTACTTCAAAATTTCTTAAAACAGCTTGAGACGTTTCGAAGTATTGCTAAAGAAGGAGCATTATCCGAATTAATCTGGCAAATTTATCGGGATACAGGATATTATGATTTTGTTGGTGGGATTCCCGGAGGTAGACAAAGACAAGCTAATTTAAGAGCACTATATGATCGTGCGCGTGGATACGAAGCCACTTCATTTAGAGGTCTATTTCGATTTTTACGCTTTATTGAAAGAATGCAAGAACAAAATAAGGATTTAGGAGAAGCACGAGCTCTAAGTGAACAAGAAGATGTAGTAAGAATAATGACAATTCATAAAAGTAAAGGACTTGAATTTCCAGTTGTTCTTATTGGGGGAATGAATAAACAATTTAACTTCCAAGATCTAAGGCAGAAATATATTTTGGATAAAGATCTTGGTTTTGCAACGAAATTTATTGATCCGGAGAAAAGAATAACGTATCCAACCTTATATAATTTGGCTGTACAGCAAGCATCACTGCGTAAATTATTAGCTGAAGAAATGCGTGTATTATATGTTGCTATGACGAGAGTAAAAGAAAAGCTAGTTATGGTAGGAAACACTGCTTCTTTTGAAAAAGAGTTAGATAAATGGACGGAAACAATTGAACATGCTTCTTGGGTATTACCAAAGCAATTAAGAAAAGAAGCGAAAACTTATTTAGATTGGGTAGGTCCAGCGTTACTTCGACATAAGGATACGAATGAACTTCAAAAAGAAGCAATTGGACAACATGCCCCGGCGGACATTTATGAAGATATATCAAAATGGAAGGTAGAAATTTTACATGCAGAAACATTAAGTAAACTAGGTGAACAAGCAGAAGTTACGAAAGAGACATTAAAATCAACAATTGTAGATTGGAAGCAACCTCCGTTTGTAAAGGAAGAATTACGGTTAAAAGTCGATGAAAAATTATCCTATCACTATCCATACCTAGAAGCTACAGATAGTCGTGCTAAGCAAAGTGTTACCGAAATAAAAAGAAGACAAGAAGTAACAGATGACTATAGTGATAAACGATTTTTGCAATCATATCGAGCACCGCTAACCGCAAGGCCGTTATTTTTGCAAGAAGAGAGAAAACTAACCGCTGCAGAAATTGGTACAGCAATGCATACAGTTATGCAACATATTCCTTTAAACGAGATACTTTCAGGTAAGGAAATTGAACTTTTTATCGAGCAACTTGTTAACGAAGAGATGTTAACAGAAAAAGAAGCGGAAGTAATTGACATTGAAGCAATTGAACAATTTTTTTCAAGTAGAATTGCCCAATTAATGAAAGAGAACGGTAAGGTAGAACGCGAAGTTCCGTTTACCTATACGTTACCTGCAAAAGATGTATATACGGACTGGAAAAATACTAGTGATGAGAAAGTACTTATACAAGGGGTAGTTGATTGTATTATTCATACAGATAATGGACTAATTGTTCTCGATTATAAAACAGATAAGATCGGAGACAAAGATATTTCACCAGAAACGATAAAGTTGCTAAAAAAACGTTATGAAGTACAAGTTAACTTATACAAACGAGCTTTAGAAGACATTTTAAATAAACCTGTAACAGAAACGTATTTATACTTTTTTGATAAACATATTGAAATTAAAATGTAATTTCTTTTCATCTTTAGAATGTATTCAACTAACAGAAGAATACATTCTTTTTTTATAAATAAAAGGGTATTTTGATGAATTCTGGTTTTTTATTGATAATCTTAGGCTAAGTGACAAAACTTATTTGAAAGTCTTATCTTTTATCGTATACAATGGTAGATATAAAAGTACATAGAGATGAGGGGGCTTCCGGTGAAAAACAAAAAATTAGCAGTGTTTAATATCGTAATATTTATACTTTTTGTTTCGGTTGTTTTCATTGGGAAAAACACATGGGGTGCATCCACTGTTGCGGAAAAAAAGGTAAGCGAAGAAGAAAAGGTAGTAAAAGAATTCAAAGCTAATCCAGCTCTTCTTGCGCATGAATTTATAGAGAAGAATGCATCTGATCTAGAACAATTTGTTCAAGAAGATTTGGAAATAGTAGAATTAGATGAAGAAGAATTAGAGGAAGGAGATTTTGTAGAAGTAGATCAATTTATGACCGAAGTTGACACATCAACAGTAAACTCGGGAACTACAAATCAAACAACAACACAGCCATCGACAACCTATTCAAATACGAGAACTTCGACAGGTTCAAATAATTCAACTAATACTGGGTCAGTCGCTGGCTCTACGAATAAATCAAGAGATAAAAATCAACAAGAAAATAAGAAGGAAACGGATACTAAACCAGATCAACAACAAAAACCAGATACAACACCAAAAGATCCACCACCAAAAGATCCAAAACCGAATCCAGAAGACCCAACGCCGAATGATCAAGATAAAAAGGATCCTCCAATTAAAGATCCTGACCAGCCGGATAATGAAGATTTATAAATGACCAATCATAAATTATAATTAGATAAGGAGCTTGATATTGTGACAAAAACTGCAATTGTAACTGGTGCAAGCAGTGGAATCGGTAAAGCAATCGCTACAAAGCTAGCCAATGAAGGAGTAAATGTCGTATTAGCTGCTCGTAGAGAGGATAAACTAACAATGCTTGAACAACAAATTAATGATCAAGGAATTGGAAAAGCATTGGCAGTACCAACGGATGTATCTGATCGGAACGAAGTGGAAACAATGGTGGAAAAAGCTAAGGAGCATTTTGGCGACATTGATATACTTGTAAATAATGCTGGTCTAATGTTGAATGCATTGGTTACAGAAGGGCAAGTTGAGAACTGGGAACAAATGATTGATGTAAATGTTAAAGGTGTTTTATATGGAATAAATGCTGTTATGCCAAGCATGTTAAAAAGAGAAACAGGGCATATCATTAATATTGCGTCTGTTTCTGGTACCGAAGTAACGAAGAGGAGCACCGTATATAGCGCGACGAAGTTTGCTGTCAGGGCGATCACAATGGGACTAGAGAAGGAGCTTGCTCGTACAGGTGTTAGAGTAACAAATATTTCACCTGGTATGGTAGATACAGACTTGGCAAGAAGGCAAGCAGTAGACAGAAAAATGTTGGAGGCAACCGATATTGCGAATGCAGTTTTTTATGCCATAGAACAGCCGGAATATGTCAATGTGAATGAAATTACCGTTCGTCCTGTGTAGGAGTATTATAAATAAAATCATAATGAATTATGATTAGCAAAATGCATTGATATTTGTTATTATTGACATGTTAGAATTGCGTAGAATTTTTTATTTTACAAATGTTTGTATGTAAATACGATTATTATGGCACGTGAAAAAGTGAACAATCTCATATTTTGGTTGTTACATGTTTTGTATAATAATAATTACTTATGTACAATAATTACAATTAGATCTTATGACGGAAAAAGGCTAAACTATTTTATCAGGGAAGGTGGATTTTAATGAGTACTAAACCTAAAATTGTTGTTCTTGGAGCTGGGTATGCAGGTTTAAAAACAACAAGAGAGTTGACTAAAAAGCTATCGCCGGAAGAAGCGGATATTGTTTTAGTTAACAAACATAATTATCACTATGAATCAACTTGGCTTCATGAAGTAGCTGCAGGAACGATTAATCCTAACCAAGCACGTTTCATGATTAGTGATGTCATTAATCCAAATCGAGTTCGATTAATTTATGATGCAGTCGTTGAAGTAAAAAAAGAAGATCAACGTGTTATTTTAGAAAACGGTGAAATTACATATGACTACTTAGTTATCGCACTTGGTTTTGAGTCAAATACATTCGGTATCAAAGGTATGGAGGAAAACGCATTTGCAATCGTAGATATTGATTCAAGTCGTTTAATCCGTGAACATATCGAATTGCAGTTTGCAAAATATCGTGCCGAAGATGACTTAGATGAGTCAGCGTTAACTATTTTAGTTGGTGGTGCAGGATTTACAGGAATTGAGTTTGTTGGTGAATTAGTTGAAAAAGTACCACAACTCTGTAAGAAATATGATATCGATCGTAAAAAAGTTCAAATTATTAATGTTGAGGCAATGCCATCAATCTTACCAATGTTTGACAAAGAATTAGTATCTTATGCAATGAAATCACTTGAAGATCGTGGCGTTGAGTTCCGTCTAGGGGCAGCGATTAATGAATGTACAGAGAACAGCTTTATTATCGGAGAAGATAATGAAGAAATAAAAGCTGGTACGATCGTATGGACAGGTGGAGTTACAGGTAGTTCTGTATTAGGCAAGTCTGGTTTCGAATTAACACGCGGAAAAGTAACTGTAGATGGGGATTTACGTGCTCCTGGTCACGAAAATATCTTTATATTAGGCGATTGTGCATGGGTGATGGACGAAGAAGCAGGAAGACCATATCCACCTACTGCTCAAGCTGCAATGCAGCATGCAGATACATGTGCGTATAATATCCGTGCATTATTATACGGAGAGCCACTTCAAAAATTCGAATTCCATGATCGTGGAACAGTGGCTTCACTTGGAGTGACAGATGGGATTGGAAGCGTCTTTTCTGGTACACAACTAAAAGGAAAAGCAGCTGCTGCAATGAAAAAAGTAGTTGACAATCGTTCTATCTTCTTACTTGGTGGCACTAAAATCTTATTGAAAAAAGGAAAAATGCGTCCATTCTAATTAGTAGTTAGAACAAGAATATAGAAGGAGGAGTTCTAAAACGATGAGAAGTATTTGGAATACACTATTAGTTGTATTGGCATCGGTCTTAGGGTATATGGTGGCAAGTAGGTTAATTGAAGAAACGAGAGATTTTCGTTAAAATTGAAAAGATGAAAATGAAAAAAGCGTATCGTTTAATGGCGATTCGCTTTTTGTTTTTTAGGTTTTGTTAAATTTTAATGTTGATAATTGAAGGAGGTTGGGACAGAGTTATAATTTTTGTCCTAGCCTCTCTCTGTACTTGTATCCCTTTACTTTTTAACTTCATAATGTAGTTCAACAAATTGATTAAAGTTTCTCATTTGTTTCAATGAGAGGTTTAATTGATAATCACCCTCTTTAAATAAGGAAATACCTTTACCTAGTAAAGTTGGGGCAATTGATATAATAAGTTCATCAACTAATTTTTCTTTTATAAAGGAATGTAGTAATTCTCCTCCACCAACAATCCATATGTTTTTTCCATTTTGCCTTTTTAGTTTATCTATAAAATTAGTTAAATCACCATTTACAAATTTTACATCTTCCGTATTTTCAGCAAAAGAACTTGTAAATACATAACATTCTTTGTTTTTATATGGAAACTCCTTTAAATCCTGGTTTAGTATCCAATCGTATGTTCTTTTCCCCATTAAAATAGTATCAATCGTATCATAAAACTCCGAAAAGCCGTTGTCTCCTTCACCTTCGATATTAAAGAGCCACTCAAGTGATTCATCTTTTGTAGCAATATATCCATCCAAACTCGAAGCAATAAATAATACCAAATCTCGTTTCTTACTCATATCATAATATCCTCCTCTAACTTATAATGAAGGTTCTAATATTGAAAAAATAAATGTGCAGGGTTTTATATATCTAAAATGCGGGAATATTTATCATATCACGACTACAAATCCAAATAAAAAGAGGAGTGTTTAATAATGAACGCTATTCTTATCAGCTGTTGTCTGGTACTTGTAGTTATAGCTGCTATTGTCACTGTGAGGGCATTAAAACAAGAGGAAAGAAAATTAAAGAGGTATGAATCACAAACTTTTCCGCACAAAGATGCGATTAGACGTTCTAAGCATTATGAAGAGAACTCAGTCTCAACAATGCTACCCATTCAAATTTGGTCATATGTAGCCGGATTTATTGTTATAGCTTTGCTAATCACTTTATTTGCTTTATTTTACTAGTAGTTACGAGTTCGATTAGAACCTCGATAAATCTTACGGTAGGAAATACTAAATAAAGTTAGGTAAATGGATAAAAATAGTAGTGGCAATGTTATAAAATACGATAGTAAATTCATTAGTGCAAAGAAATTCACAACAATTAGAACAATCGTGCACAGCGTAAAAAAAATAGGTAGTATGAATGACGTTTGCACAACAATCCCCTCCTATTAAATACTATGCATTTAATATAATAAAAAGAATCTAGGACAGATATAAAACTACTAACTGAATGAATAGGGTTTAGGCTACGGAAATATAGACAGACTTCTATCGTCTAAATGTGGCTCAGGAACAAAGACCTTGGGCCGTGCCCGTGATAAAGGAGTCACAGTAAAAGCAGGTAGTGTTGCTTAAACTGATGTTGATTTCATGCCTGTTTGAAAACGAAGCATATTTCCGTAGCTGTTATAAATCTAGCATCGCTCGCCGTTTCTTTGATAAAAATACTTAATCCTGACCTCATTCAATATATTCCCAATACACTTTATTATTTCCAACTACTCGCTTTACTTTTTGTTCTAATTGTAATTTTTTGAGCTGCTTTTCCGCTTCTCTTAAAGAAAGGTCGAAAATGAAAGCAACTTCTTCAGCTTGAACTCGTTTATAATTTCTTAAGTAAATTTCTAACGGTGGTATATTTTGTTGTTTTGTATGAAGATTCGTTTGTAACATTGTCTTCAATACATAAACATAAGATTCATATGAATGTAATCCAGATACTTTCACACTATAATCATCAATATATTGGCTTAAAAATACAAAAGTTGGAAAGTAAGTTACATCCATTTCTTCAATTAATCTAATATCTCTCTGATACGCATTTCTTGCTGTTGAAGAAGTTAAGTCAGTTGTAAATTCATTTATATCAAGTTGTGATTGAATAGCTGCTTGATACATTATATCGTCGGCTGTTTCGGATTTTTGATATAAAAATAGTTCTTCTTGAATGTTTCGTAAGAAGTCTCGTCCTGCTTTATTACCTTGTAATCCAGCAGCTTTGATCCCTAATGATAAGTAATATCTACTAGATTGCTCAAATAGATAACGTTTTTTTGACCGATTCATTTTTGCACAGAACGTATGGCTGATAATCGGACGCACATTGAAAAAACCACCGTAATTCATCGTCATTTTTTTTAGTGAATTTTCAATTGACCAACAATCATAACAAAACGGATCTACAAAATAATAGATCAAAACAGGTTTGTTAACAAACTTTATAAATGGATAAATTGTACTTGAATGAGTTGTCTCATTTTGCACATCATAGGCATCCATATGAATCCCTCTTTCATTCATAATAAGTGCATCGTGCGACATCCTGATTTTTTACATGTATACGCTAGTCTCCACTAAATATGATGAATTTTTATAGATCATTAATTAGTTTGTGAAAAGCAAATCTATTTTCTAGGAAGAGAAATTCAATCTTCTGTATTAATCATATGTTGTGCCGTCATTGTTAATCTTTCAAAAATAGCTGAGCGATAAGGCTCTTGAATTTTTGCTTCTTCTAATGCTTTATTCATACACTCCAACCAAGCATCTTTTCTTTCAGGAGTTATTTCAAAGGCCATATGTCTCCTTTTGAGCATAGGATGACCTCTCTCTTCTAAATATAAACTAGGCCCACCGAAAAATTGAGTTAAAAAAAGCCGCTGTTTTCTAGCAGACTCATTTAAATCTTCAGGAAAAATTGGTAGTAATTTCGGATGTGCTCCTATATGTGTATATAATGAATCGATGATTTTATCGACTGCTTCTTGTCCACCAATTGCTTCATAAATTGTCCCCGGTTTTATCATCTTATGACCCCTCATATGTTGATGTTACGCTAAAACTCAAAGATTTATATTTTTACATATTATAACAATCGTAGAAGTGAAACGCAAAAATATTGCCCTGTTTACGTTATAGACTATTAAAAAACCGTTCAATTTTAGTTATAGGTCTTTTTACCTTAATATTAAATTTTTCGAGAAGATTACGAAAAGCATGATATCCAACTTCTCTTGAATTAGCTTCAATTTCCAACTCATAATCTATGATTCCGTTATAAAAACTTTTATCTAACATGTACAAGACATCATCTTGCTCGAAGATTTTCCTCTCTGTTTTCAGTGAGCCATAGTAGTGTAAATCATATTCGTTTATTGTCAGTTTTTGTAATTGTTGACCTATAGATGGTTTTGGGATTGGCTTATTGTTAATCCAACTTAAAAACTCATCTTTACTTAATGGATCATGCGTTTCTAAAATGCCATTCTCATGTGGTTGTTTTAGTGTAAGTGTAAACTTATTATTTTTTTCACGGATACGTAAAGCACTCTTATGTTTTTTTAATTGGAAATTATTTGTTTCAAAATAATAATTAATTTGGGTAATTGAATGGTTGGGAAAAGGTAACTTAGATTCGAGTTCATCATATTTTTCTTTTGATAATAAAACTTTATATTCTATTTCAATCTCTTGTGCCATAAATCCTCCACTTAAACGTATTGTAAATATGCTTTAATTATGGATGATAAGTAGAGAACTTGCAATTGCTAAGGTTATCTCTTGTTGATAGGTTGCACGAAAGGAATATGATAAAATAAGAACAGGTAGTTTAGCTTCGGTTTTTTACATAGAAAGAGGTTAAAAATCTTAGGAGGTAACTCAAATGAAATTTACGATTGTATCTAGAGGAGACGAGCGTTCAAATAAAATTAAGGCAAAGATGAAACAGTATTTAATTGATTTTGATCTCATATACAATGAAGAAAATCCCGAGCTCGTTATTTCTGTTGGGGGCGATGGTACATTTCTAGAAGCGTTTCGACTTTACGTTGATAAATTAGATACGACGGCTTTTCTGGGAGTACATACTGGACATTTAGGTTTTTATACGGACTGGACGTCTAATGAGATTGAGAAATTAGTTATAGAAATTGCTAAAACACCTTTTCACGTTGTAGAATATCCGCTATTAGAAGTCATCATTCGATTTAAAGATGAGGAAAAGTCATTACGGTCTTTGGCCCTCAATGAAACAACAATCAAAACGGTCGAAGGTTCGGTTGTGTTTGATGTACAAATTAGAGGAGAACATTTTGAAACATTTCGTGGAGATGGGTTATGTATATCGACTCCATCCGGTAGTACAGCATATAATAAAGCATTAGGTGGTGGAATTATTCATCCCTCTTTAGAAGCGATTCAAGTAACTGAAATAGCTTCAATAAATAACCGAGTATTTCGTACGATAGGGTCACCTCTTATTTTGCCAAAACATCATACATGTTTATTACGACCTTTAGGGAAAGATAGTTTTATTATTGCGTTTGATCATATAACGAAATCATTTAATAATGTAAAATCTATTCAGTGTCGAGTAGCAAAAGAAAGAGTACGTTTTGTTCGTTACAGACCTTTCCCGTTTTGGAATAGAGTGCGTGATTCGTTCGTTACAGAAGTTAAGCGCGATGAATAATTATATTATACGTCGTGTAATTGAAAAAAAAGATCACGGGTCCATGTTGCGGGATTATTTATATGATGAATTAAAATTTTCCCAGCGTTTAGTGAAAAAAGTGAAATCACCTTTAGGAAATATAAGGGTAAATGGAGAAAAGAAGACAGTCCGTTATATGTTTCAAGAGGGCGATAGGTTGGAAATTGAATTTCCACCTGAAAAGATAAGTGATTATATTCAGCCAGAAAAAATGGCTCTGGAGATCGTTTTTGAAGATGAATACCTAATGATTGTAAATAAACCGGCAGGAATTGCAACTGTCCCTTCTAGATTACATCGTACCGGGACTTTGGCAAATGCAATTGCTTATTATTATGAAAAAAGAAACATCCCTTTTACGATTCATATCGTAACCAGATTAGATAAAGATACATCTGGATTAGTTTTAATTGCCAAACATCAATACAGCCATTCGTTATTATCTGATTTACAACGGGAAAATAAAATACGACGGACATATCGATCAATTGTTCATGGAAACTTAAAAAGGAAAAAAGGGACTATTAATTCTCCGATTGGCAGAAAACCTGACTCTATTATCGAACGAATGGTAAAAAATGATGGAAAAAGAGCTGTGACACACTATGAAGTTGTCCAGGAGATGAAGAGATACTCGTACGTTCAGATCGAATTGGAGACAGGTAGGACACATCAAATTCGGGTACATTTTTCTTCAATTGGTCATCCATTAGTAGGGGATGATTTATATGGTGGAGAAACGGGTACAATATTAAGGCAAGCGTTATATTGCTCTGAAATTAGTTTTATTCATCCTTTTACGAAGCAATATATTCAGCGAAATTGTAATGAACCAGATGATTTTGCCCGTTTGCTTTCATAGGAGTCCGTTTGGAATAAATATCCATTTGACAACTCGTTTTCATTTGTTATGATAAGGGATGGAATAAAAAACAAAAGTATACTTATCCTCGTTAGGTGAGGCTCCTATATGGAAGTAAGCTGCTACCCAGAAATGTCGAGAGACTCCAATGGGTTAACAGAAACTATCGACTTAAGGTAGTTTTTAACGCAGTGGGATATACTATCCAGGCCATATAGTGCTAAAACTCCACGATGGAGGCTTTATATCATTTTTTAAAATTATGATGGCACCTTCTTCGTAGAGGTGTCTTTTTTACATTTTTTTAACAAATAAACCTCTACGTTTTAATTAGTGTGAAAGCCACCTAACCCTTTAAGTGAAAATCTGAAAGTAGGTGAAGATGATGGTTGAAAATGCACAGGAAGCAGAATTATTATATGGCGAATTAAAAGACTTATTAATGGAAGAAGATACAGAAAAGTTTAGAGAAAAGTTTCTTGAAATTCACCCGTATGACCAAGCAATGTTTTTTAGGGAGCAAGGATATGAGGAACGTGTGAGAATTTATACGTACTTATCTCCATTAGAAATGTCAGATATTATGGAGTACATTGAATTAGATGAAACAGAGAAATTTATAACTGAAATGGATCCTCGATTTGCCACAATGGTATTTGCTGAAATGGCTGTTGATGATGCTGTTGACATCTTACAGGAACTTACAAAAGATGAAGTGGCAAGCTTTTTAACGATAATGGATAAATCATCAGCAGAAGAAATTAAGGCGCTTCTCCATTATGAAGAAAAAACTGCCGGTAGTATAATGACAACGGAGTTTGTGTCTATATTAAAATCACAAACAGCAAAGGAAACATTACGGCAGATGAAAGAAAAAGCACCAGATGCGGAGACCATTTATTATACGTATGTGTTAGATGATCAGAAACGTCTAGTTGGTGTATTATCGTTACGAGACTTAATTATTGCGGAAGATGACGAGATTGTTGAAGATTTAATGTCTGAAAATGTTGTTTCTGTTTCGGTTGGTCGTGATCAAGAAGAAATTGCTCAGATGATGCGAGATTATGACTTTTTAGCACTTCCAGTTGTTGACTTTCAAAATCATTTACTTGGAATAATTACTGTAGATGATATTTTAGACGTTATGGATGAAGAAGCAACTGATGACTATTCTAAATTTGCTGCATTATCGGGGACAGGGACAAAGGACCGAGATTCGAACCCAATTCAATCAGCGAAAAAACGGTTACCATGGTTAATCATTTTATTATTTTTAGGTATGATTACTGCAAGTTTGATAAATAGCTTTGAAGAAACATTAGAACAAGTTCCAATCGTTGCGATTTTTATACCGTTAATTGCCGGGATGGCGGGGAATGCAGGTACTCAATCGCTTGCTGTTGCCGTCCGAGGTATTGCAGTCGGTGATTACGGCGCGGAGAAAAAAATCAAAATGATTATGAAGGAAATTACAACAGGACTTTTTGTAGGTGGATCATGTGGAATCGTT
Source organism: Pseudogracilibacillus sp. SE30717A (assembly GCF_037071985.1). Lineage (NCBI taxonomy): Bacteria > Bacillati > Bacillota > Bacilli > Caryophanales > Bacillaceae > Pseudogracilibacillus > Pseudogracilibacillus sp. SE30717A. Next base: position 49,623 of record NZ_JAXHDF010000017.1, read on the forward strand.
GTTACCTTTTTAATTTATTTTTGGAAAGGGAACTTATTCTTAGGTTTTTTAGTTGGGATTGCTATTTTAGTGACATTAACAGTGGCGACTTTGTCAGGTGCGGTGATCCCATTAATTATGGAAAGATTGAATATTGATCCTGCTGTAGCCTCTGGTCCATTTATAACCACATTAAATGATTTAACGTCCATTTTAATTTACTTTGGAATGGCTACAGCATTTATGGGATTATTAATGTAATAACTCAACTTTCGCAGTGAGAAAATATCGAATGAACCTTGATACTATTTGGTAGATAAAGGTACAGTACTTATGTTGACTTTGAGTAGTTAACGTAAACTATGCAGTAACTGAAGTCTATGATCCTTAGTTTCAGCATCGTTGATTTCCGCTCCGGGCAGTACGCTTTCCGCGGGCACCGCTTCAGCTTCCTCAGAAGCAAAGATCGCTTCTTGCGGAATCTTCAGCTGTTGCTTTTCCCGCAGGAGTCGACTGCCCTCTGCTACAATCTACTATCACGTGATGGCGTGTGTAGACTTCCTCAAGCAATAACAGCATCATTCCAGCGGAGGAAATATGTGGAGACTCCTATGGGAGCAAAGGCCTAGATGAGACTACACAGTGCGTAGCACAAGAAGGCCGGGCAGCCGTCCATGGTAAAGGAGACACTGTGAAAGCAAGCGTAAGCGCAGCTCGAACAGATGTCGCTCTTATGCCCGTGGTGAAAGCGAAACATATTTCCGTAGCGGTAAGATAATAACGATCTTAAGTTACTGCACTTCTACTTTTACAAAGCAGTAATTTCTTTAAGTATGAACAGTTCATTTCTTACATTTTCAAGTGGGCTATGAAAGATGCGTTAAATCAAGTGCTACTCAACCTTCACACTAATTCTATTGGTGCGAAAGTTGAGTAATAAATTTTTCTCCTCGTTAACGGTTGAATATCTAACCATTAACGAGGTTTTTTACTGTATAATTTTTTAGATATTCTATTGGACATTGACTTTACCCCACTATTTGACCTGGAAGTTTTTTTATAACGAATTATTTTTTAAAAAATTAGAAAACATTCGTTTATACCTAAGCGTTTATCCCCAAATTAGATCATTTTCTTTATTTCTTTATCCAACTAAATCATTAATTTTCCTCACTTATTAAATAAGCAGAATCTTCTCATTTACACTGAACCATAACAATCTACTTACATAAACTTTCAAAAACGATACTATTTTCTTACGTTTTTAAATTTCTCTCAAAATATATAAGTCATTAATTATAAAGAAGTAATTGGAAGTATAAACCAATAGTACTAATGGTGGAAAAAAATGGTTTAAAGGTAAGTTGAAAAGCATGAGAGAATGAGCTCTTGTGGTCGCTCTTTAAATTGCTTAAACTAACTCATGTTATGGACAAGAGCTTGGCGTAAGAAAGCAATCCTATTTTCAGGGATACGAGCAGGTTAAAATTTTACAGAAAAACGCTAGTTCTAAAAAAGAGGAGGGATTACATGTTGAAGAAAATATCGACATTCATGTTGATTTTGATGCTGACTTTTTCTCCAGTAGCTCCATTCACTGCAACTGCACAAGAAGCTGAAGATACTGAAGTTGCGGAAGAGGGCACTGAAACGGATCAACAAGTGGATGAAGAAGTAGAGAATACAGATTCGACACAAACGGAAGAATCAGTAGCTGATGAGGCAGAAGAAGCTGATGCAGTTGAGTCTGAAGAGGTAGAAACTGCGGATGAAGTTAATCCGGTAGCTGAAGAGAATGAAGAAGAACTCACAGAACAGGAAGTTGTTAATGAGGAAGAAGAAGTAGAAGAAGTTCAAGTTTCGAACGAAGAGGAAGAAGAATTAAACCTTAGGGATGTTTTTGGTAGAGCTAGTGGGGACATTGTTTATGATTTTAACAAAGGTCACTATGTGCTTAACTTACGTGCAGGAATTACAAACTTCCATACGACACAAGAAATCAAAAATAAGTGGGTAGCTTTCACAATTCCAAATGGTGTAAAAATTGGTCAAGACTTACCAAGCGGAGTTATTCCAATTTATATTGCTGGAAAAACTGGACTGGCAGTGAAGATTCCGAATGTTCCTTCATCTGGTTCAGAACATGTTAATAAACAGATTTCTTTAGCCGGAGTAGAAAATGATAATGATCCAAATGTTAATATGTATTTATTAGATGTTGATGTAGATTCTAATTCGTATGAAGAAATTGGAGAGCTTCGTGGACAAAGAGAAATTGATTTTTCAGTAATGGAAGAAAATCCAACAATTGATTTACATGGTTCCATTACAGGAAGCACAACGTATGACGAGAGTAAAAAATATCATTTCTTAAACGTAAATGTAAAAGCATTGAATCAAACAGATAGTAAAGTAAATGACCTTTATGTAGCGTTTGAATTGCCAGAGAATGTTGAAGTCGTAAATGATGATAACACTCCAGCAAATATGGAAATTTTAAATTTGGAAGGTGGAAAAGCAGTTGCTTTAAAACTTCCTGATTTAGAGCAAGGAAAAGAAGGCGAGTTAACGTATCGCATCCCGGTAGTTGGTGTATCCGATGCTGTCGTGACATCAGAAACTATCTCTGTATTTAAAATTTTAGATGCAGGCTATAATCCGATAGGACAATTTGTAGGACATATCAATGTTGATTTTTCAGGGATGGATATTGCATGGCATTTTGATGCAATTGCACAAATAATTACTGATTATCCAGGCGTTACAGGTAACCAAGTTGGATTTAACTTCAAATATTCCGTAAAAAACATCAATATTGCTGATGTGGAAAAAGTAACAATGGAATTTATTGTTCCAGATGGCATTAAGATTTTAAAACCTGAATATAACAGTGGTAGCCGTGTAGAAGTAGACTGGAAAGGTAACCTTGCGACATTAACGTTTGGTGACTTAGGTGGAGCTTCGGGTTACGAAGGTTACTTTACAGCTGTAGGTGAAACGAATAAATCAATTAATGAACTCAAATCAATGGAAGTAAAAGTAACGCTTTACCGCGATGGAGATACAATCGTTGAAACAATAAACGTTCCATTTGAAGTTGGAAAATACGCGGATATTGGTCTTCCAATCGACGAAGAGCCTAGCACAGGCGGCGGAGATGGAGGCGATGGTACTACGGAACCAAGTCCTGGTACAGGAAACGGTAATAATGGAAACGGCGGAAGTGGAACAACTGGTAACGACGGAAAAGGAAATAATGGTGGTAATCAAGGTACGAACGATGATGTTAAAGTAACAGTCGAAGATGGCGATGATACAGTAAAAGATGGGGATGACGCAGCTGCGAAAGCATCTGATAAAGGTGATGGATCTACATTACCGCGTACTGCGACTAATATGTACAGCTATATGCTTATCGGAGCTATTACATTAATTGCTGGAGCTTCATTATTAGTTTTCAGAAGAAAAAATACAATTGAATAAAATTAACTAGAGTGGGTAACCACTCTA
>NZ_JAXHDF010000018.1:0-51902 GCF_037071985.1 Pseudogracilibacillus sp. SE30717A
CCATTTACCGATATTGGTAAATGGGTTTTCTTGTAAAGATAGAGATATTTCAATATTAACGTTTTGAGAACTGAGGAGCTCTACGTGCGCCTTTAAGACCGTATTTCTTACGTTCTTTCATTCTAGGGTCACGTGTTAAGAATCCTGCGCGTTTTAATGTTGTGCGGTAGTCTGGGTCTGCTTCAAGTAGTGCGCGAGCAACACCATGACGGATTGCTCCTGCTTGACCAGTTAATCCTCCACCGTGAACATTAACTAACACATCATATGTGCCTTCAGTTTCAGTTGCAACTAAAGGTTGTTTTAAAATTAGACGTTGTGTATCATATGGGAAATATTCTTCCGCATCACGATTATTTATAATTACTCGGCCAGATCCCGGTACTAAACGTACACGTGCTGTTGACTTTTTACGACGACCTGTTCCATAATATTGTACTTGTGCCAATTGTTTAACCTCCCTTTATTATCCTTTAAGCTCGTAAACTTCTGGTTGTTGTGCTTGGTTTTTATGCTCTGGTCCACGGTAAACATGTAATTTTTTAAACATTTTACGTCCAAGTGGTCCTTTTGGAAGCATACCTTTTACTGCAATCTCAAGCATTTTTTCTGGGTGGTTCGTTCTCATTTCGCTTGCATTACGCTCTTTAAGACCACCAGTATATCCAGAATGACGGTAATACATTTTATCATTGATTTTATTTCCAGTTAGTTCAATTTTCTCTGCATTTACGATAATTACGTTATCTCCTGTATCTACGTGCGGCGTATATGTCGGCTTGTGCTTTCCACGAAGAATGGAAGCAACTTCACTAGCTAAACGACCAAGTCTTTGGCCTTCAGCGTCGACAACATACCATTTGCGTTCAACAGTGTTATCATTTGCCATGAAAGTTGTGCGCATTTCTTTTCCCTCCAAAAATTCATTCCTAGTCTTTTCATCTATATTCACACAATTAGTTTCCGGGGCTAATTATGGATTAGAAATAGTTTGCCATACACCATAATATATCAAGTATAGTAGGTTTGTCAAGCAATACTCTACCATTTTTCGTATTTTCGTAGCGGGTTATCTATAGGAAACTTCCCAGAGAAATAGTCCTGTCGGAGGCACTGTTATTCCAGCTGCAGTACGGTCTTTCTGCTTTAACATCGCTTCTATATCAGCAGCCGTTATTTTACCGCTCCCGACGTCTAATAAGACTCCAACAATGATTCGAACCATATTATACAAAAAACCATTTCCTCGTAATATAAACTGAAGTTCATTACCCTCTTTTTGACAACTCACTTCATACAATGTTCGTTCCTTACTTCCTTTTACGTTAGATCGGGCAGAGCAAAATGAAGTAAAATCATGTGTTCCTTCCAAATAGTTACACGCTTCTTGCATTGCGTCTATGTCTATCGGAAACGGATAATAATACATATAATTTCGTTTAAAGACGTCTGGTTCTTTACTGTTTAAAATAAAATAACGATACTCTTTTTCAATCGCATCATATTGCGCGTGAAAGTCGAGTGATACTTCTTCCACCTTTTTCACATAAATATCTTTAGGTATTATTGCATTTAATGCATCTTTCCACTTATCTACTGGGATTTGAAGATCTGTCTCAAAATGAATTACTTGTCCCTTTGCATGAACACCTGAATCGGTGCGGCCAGATGCGTAAACACGAATATTTTTTCCTTTATGAATTCGTTTAAGCACATGTTCTATTTCAAGCTGGACTGTACGTTTATTCGGTTGGACTTGGTAACCAGAGAAATGTGTACCATCATAACTTATTGTACATTTTAATTTTTTCATTTTCCGTCACCCTTTTTAATTTCGCACAATAAATAGTCCAATGACAACAAGGACAAAAATAATAAAAATAATGATATCTCTTTTACGGTACGATAGTTCCCTTAGTTTTGTTCTTCCTTCTCCACCTTGATATCCTCTTGCTTCCATTGCCATGGCTAATTCTTCGGCCCGTTTAAACGCACTAACGAATAATGGTACGAGCAATGGAATGATTGCTTTAATCCGTTCTTTTACAGGCCCTGTTCTAAAGTCAACCCCACGGGATGCCTGTGCCTTCGATATTTTGTCTGTTTCTTGCATTAGTGTAGGAATGAAGCGTAGGGAAATCGACATCATTAATGCAAGTTCATGGACCGGAAATTTTACCTTATTTAAAGGATGGAGTAAACTTTCAATTGCGTCTGTAATCTCTATCGGTGTCGTTGTTAATGTCAATAAAGAAGTCATCAAAATTAGTAAACAAAATCGCAAAGAGATTACTAGTCCTTGAATAATACCGCCGAGATGAAATTTCACCGATAATAATTCAAAAACTACTGGACCTTCTTTCGTTAAGAATAAATGCAATAAAAATGTAAAAATAATGAGAAACCATACTGGCGTTAACCCTTTTACAATAAAACGAAGTGGGATAAATGTCGAAATAATACTTATCACAACAAAAATGGTTAATAGGCTATAGCTCATTACATTGTTTGCAAAAAATACAACAATGACATAAAAGAATATGATAATAATTTTTGTTCGTGGATCTAATCGATGAATTAAAGAATTTCCAGGAACAAATTGACCTATGATCATAGAATTACCCATATAAAGTAAGCCCCTTATAATGTTTGCTTAATATGTGCAGCAATTTCTTTCGGTGTTTGATTTGTTAAAGGAATTGTTGCGTTAAATGTTTCATTATATTGCTTCAAAAATTGGAAAGACTCTGGTACTTGCAAATGTACCTTTTGTAAAGCCTCTTCTTGTGTCAATATTTCTTCTGGGCGACCTTCCATATACTTTTCACCTTTATTTAAAATAATCAGATAATCAGAGTATTTAAGGGCGTCCTCCATGCTGTGAGTGACGAGAATAGTTGTTACTTGTTCTTCTTTATGCAATTGATAGAACATATCCATAATTTCTTTTTGCCCTTTTGGGTCAAGTCCGGCTGTTGGTTCGTCCAATACGTATACATTGGGCTTGGATGCTAGAACTCCAGCAATCGCTACGCGTCGCATTTGCCCGCCACTTAATTCAAAAGGCGATCGTTCTAAGAAGTCATCGGATAGGCCAACTTTTGGTAAAATTTCTTTTATTCGTTTTTTAATTGTTTCTGCTGGTACTCCGAAATTTTCTGGACCGAAAGCAATATCTTTTTCGACTGTTTCTTCGAATAATTGGTGTTCTGGATATTGAAACACGACTCCTACTTTACTACGTAACTTTTTCATTTCCTTTAACTTTTTTTCACTAGAAAGTAAGTGATTACCGACAGAAACTTCTCCTGTTGTTGGTGTTAGCAATCCGTTCAAGTGTTGAATTAATGTGGATTTCCCCGATCCCGTATGACCAATAATGGCAACGAAGGCTCCAGAAGGGATATGAAACGTAATATTTTTTAACGCTTCATGAGCAAATGGTGTATTTGGCTGATAGGTATAGCTCACCTGTTTGAATGTAATGTCCATAGTTCCTCCAACATTTCTTCTGAAGTTAATACATCTTTTCGCATGTGTATCCCCTGCTCTCTTAATTCTTGAGATAGAGCAGAAATAAACGGAATGTCGAGCCCAATTTTTTGTAATTCGTCTCCACGTTGTAACACGTCTCTAGGTTTCCCTGTCGCCCAAATTTTACCTTTGTTTAAAACGATGACACGCTCTACTTTGATTACTTCTTGGAGATCATGTGTAATCGTTATTAAAGATAATTCCTTCTGTCTTTGGAGGTGGGTGATCGTTTCCATGATCTCTGTTCTTCCTTTTGGATCAAGCATAACGGTTGCCTCGTCCAAGATTAATACTTTTGGAGAAACAGCAATAACGCCAGCAATAGCTACGCGCTGTTTTTGACCTCCGGAAAGTCGATGTGGTTCTGTTAAACGATACTCTGTCATGTGAACCGCTTGTAATGAGCTTTCGATCCGTTTCTCCATTTCCTCCCGAGGTACCCCTCTATTTTCCATTCCAAATGCCACATCATCTTGTACAGTGGCTCCGACAAATTGGTTGTCTGGATTTTGGAAAACCATTCCGACATCTTTACGTATTTCCCAGATGGATTCTTCTGTTAATCGTTTACCATTTATCCAAATTTCCCCTTCTTGAGGAAATAATAATCCATTCATTAATTTAGCAATGGTCGATTTTCCTGAACCATTATGACCAATGATAGCAATTGATTCATTTTCATTTATCGTAAAACTGCAGTCTTGTAATATCCAAGGTGCATTTTCTCCGTAGCGAAAAGAGACATTTTTAAATTCAATTATAGACTCCATCTCTTGCATGCCTCCCGCGCATTTTATGACTCAATTATACATGATATCGTACATGTTTACTCGTATTAACATTGTTTCTCTAAGTGATCTGATCTTTCGTGATGGTTTTTCTTTAATAGGAGAATAATTTATATGGGGAAACTTAAAAATAAAACAAAAAGGGCCTGGATCACTCTCTACTAGAGACGTTGTCCTGCCCTTTTCCAGTTCTGTATTTCCATTTCACGGCTAAACATCACCGACTACAGTTTGTTAGATTATATAATTAAGCTTCTGAAGCTGATCCTCCAGGTGTTTCGTTTGCTTTCAGTTTTCTTAATTCGATGATTGCCATATTAGCACCGTCACCACGACGAGGTCCTAATTTAAGAACACGAGTGTATCCACCCTGTACATTCTCATAGCGTTCAGCAATTTCACCAAAAAGCTTTTGGAGGACTTGTTCGTCATCTTCCGTCTTTTTGTTATATAAAAAGGATGCCGCTTGTCTGCGTGCATGCAGATCTCCGCGCTTTCCTAAAGTAACCATTTTGTCGACAGTCTTTTTAAGTTCTTTCGCTTTTGCTTCTGTCGTCTCAACTCGTTCATGAATAATTACATCTGCTGTTAGATTACGTAATAGTGCTAAACGAGTGTCTGTAGTACGACCTAACTTTCTTGCCATGAGTATCCCTCCTTTTCACTTCATGACGATTTTATTTGCTATTATTAATCGTCACTACGTAAACTTAAATCAAGTTCGGCTAATTTGTTTTTCACTTCATCTAGCGATTTTCGACCTAAGTTACGCACTTTCATCATGTCTTCTTCTGTCTTTGTTGACAGTTCTTGTACCGTGTTAATTCCTGCGCGCTTTAGGCAGTTATACGATCGAACGGACAAGTCTAACTCTTCAATTGTCATTTCTAGTACTTTTTCTTTTTGGTCTTCTTCTTTCTCAACCATGATTTCTGCTTTTTGCGCGTCATCTGTTAGACTAACGAAAATATTAAGATGTTCTGTAAATACTTTCGCTCCTAAAGAAACTGCTTCTTCAGGACGGATACTTCCGTTTGTCCATACATCAAACGTCAATTTATCATAGTTTGAGCTTTGACCAATACGTGTATTTTCCACTTGATAAGATACACGAGAAACAGGTGTAAAAATAGAATCAACTGGAATAACGCCAATTGGTTGGTTTTCCGTTTTGTTCTCTTCAGCCGTACGATAACCACGGCCACGTTCAGCTGTAATTTTCATATATAGCTTTCCGCTACTATTTAAAGTTGCGATAGGTAATTCTGGATTTAAAATCTCCACGTCACTATCATATGTTAAATCAGCAGCTGTAATTACGCCTTCTCCTTGTGCATCGATTTCTAGTGTTTTTACATCTTCGGAATAAATTTTGAGAGCTAGTTTCTTTAAATTTAAAATTATCGTCGTTACATCTTCTACAACTCCATCAACTGTCGAGAATTCATGGAGTGCACCATCAATCTGAACTGATGTAACCGCGGCACCTGGAAGTGAGGATAAAAGGATACGGCGTAAAGAGTTACCTAGAGTAGTACCATATCCTCTCTCAAGCGGCTCAACTACAAATTTACCAAATGTAGCATCATCACTTACTTCAACCGTTTCAATATTTGGTTTCTCAATCTCGATCATTCCATCAAGCCCTCCTTAAACTCGCGTATATACCTAAGTTACAATGATTTTCTAACTTAGATCTATTAATTATTACCTTTGTCTTTTTCTCGTACTGTTTATAAAGGTATATCACTTTCATCAAGCGTTTCATGTCTTCAATTGTCCAATTCTTAAATACATACTGAATTGCTTCTTATAAACATATATTACCATTATAGACAGAGTGACAAATTCTAAACGGTATAATTACACACGACGTCGTTTTGGTGGGCGACATCCGTTATGTGGAACTGGTGTTACGTCACGAATTGCTGTGATTTCGAGCCCAGCTGCTTGTAATGAGCGGATTGCTGCTTCACGACCAGCACCAGGACCTTTAACAGACACTTCTAAGTTCTTCATGTTTGTTTCAATTGCTGATTTCGCTGCAGTTTCAGCTGCCATTTGTGCTGCGAAAGGTGTTGATTTACGAGAACCTTTGAATCCTAATGCTCCAGCAGAACTCCACCCAATAACGTTTCCTTGTAAATCTGAAATCGTAACGATTGTATTGTTGAAAGTGGAATGAATATGTGCAATCCCTGATTCAATTGTCTTTTTCACACGACGTTTACGTGGTGCATTTGTTTTACGAGCCATATTAGTTCATTACCTCCTTTTAATTTAGTCTTTTTTCCCTGCAACTGCTCGGCGTGGGCCTTTACGTGTACGAGAGTTGTTTTTCGTTTTCTGACCACGTAATGGTAACCCTCTACGGTGTCTAACTCCTCGATATGAACCGATCTCTGTTAAACGTTTAATATTTAAAGAAACCTCACGGCGTAAATCCCCTTCAATAGTGTAATTGTTTACAGCTTGACGGATTTTACCAAGTTCTTCTTCTGTTAAGTCACGAACACGTGTATCTTCTGAAACGCCTGCTTCTTCTAATACTTTCTGTGCACTTGTTTTACCAATTCCATAGATAGACGTTAACGCAATAACGATTCGTTTATCTCTTGGAATATCAATTCCTGCAATACGTGCCATACGTTAATTCACCTCCAAAAGATTATCCTTGTTTTTGCTTATGCTTAGGGTTTTCACAAATTACCATTACTTTCCCTTTTCGTCTGATGATTTTGCATTTTTCACAAATTGGTTTTACTGATGCTCTTACTTTCATCATTTTACCTCCTTCAATATCGGAGCTTACTCACTATTTGTAACGATACGTGATACGGCCTTTCGTTAAATCATAAGGTGATAACTCTACCGTTACTTTATCTCCTGGTAAGATTCGGATGAAATGCATACGAATTTTTCCAGACACATGCGCCAGAATCGTATGCCCATTTTCCAGTTCTACATTAAACATAGCGTTGGGTAATGTTTCTGTCACAACGCCTTCTACTTCAATAACATCGTCTTTAGACATCGTGCCCGTCTCCCTTCTCTAAATCAGTCACAACTTCCTTAGCATATTTTGCAAGAGCAAATCGTAACTTTCCGTTGGAGACACGATTAGTCTCCAAAAGACTTTTTCTAACCTCACTAGAGATATAGGCGGTTTCCTCAATATGATTGACGTTTTTCTTCTTCGGCCGGTCATATTTACGTTTTTCGCCATCTGCTAGTAAAACAAAACGATCGTCTATAACCTCGATTATTATCGCATATTGATCTTGTTCTCTACCTTTAATAACTCGAACAATTTGCCCCAATTGCGGAACCGAATTATCTTCTGTCAACAACGATCACCTTCATTTACATGATAATTAAATAACAAAGTAGTTATTTATTTATGCTTGTTTGAATATCTTCAAATACGTTATCAATCGCTTGGTCTCCATCGATTGTTACCAAAATACCCTGTTTATTATAAAAATCAAGAAGAGGTTTTGTTTGCTCAATATTCACCGCTAAACGTTTTTGTACTGTTTCTATTGTATCATCTTCACGTTGAATTAGTTCTGTACCGTCTTTATCACAAATACCTTTTTCTTTAGGAGGATTGTAAACTACATGATATGTTGCTCCACAAGTAGGACAAACTCTTCTACCTGTTAAACGCTCAAGTAGCTTTTCTTCTGGTACATCTACATGGATGACATAATCAAGCTTTTGGTTTAGTCTCGTTGTAATCTCTTGTAATGCTTTAGCCTGTGGAATTGTTCTTGGAAAACCATCAAGTAAAAAACCATTCTTACAATCTTCTTTACTGAGACGTTCCTCAACAATTCCATTTGTTACTTCATCCGGAACGAGTGCACCTTCGTCCATATAACCTTTTGCTTTGATACCGAGCTCAGTGCCTTCTTTAATCGCTAATCGGAACATATCACCAGTTGAAATATGCGGGATATTATATTGATCCTTTATCTTTTCAGCTTGTGTTCCTTTTCCAGCTCCAGGTAATCCCATTAAGATAAGTTGCAATGCCTTTCTCCTCACTCTCTTAGTTTAACACTGCTTTAGGATCTAATAAATCCTTTATAGTGTCGTTTAACTAATTGACTCTCTAACTGTTTCATTGTTTGTAGTGCTACACCAACAACGATTAGTAGACTGGTTCCACCAATTTGGACTGCTGTAGGAAGTTTCGCAAGACCTCCTAAAAGAATAGGTAACACCGAAACAGTTGCCAAGAAGATTGAACCGACAAATGTCAAACGATACATCACACGTGTTAAATAAGTCTCTGTATTTCGGCCCGGTCTAATACCAGGAATATAACCGCCTTGTTTTTGAAGGTTTTCAGCCATTTGCTCTGGATTAACTTGAACAAATGTATAAAAATAAGTGAAAGCTATAATTAAAACGACATAGAGTACCATTCCAATAGGTTGGGTATAATCAAATACCATTTCAATATATTTAGCTGCCTTACTTCCTTCAAAAAAGCTTGCTACTGTTCTAGGCGCTACAATAAAAGCAATTGCAAAGATTACCGGAATCACACCTGCTGCGTTTACCTTTAATGGTAAGTGAGTGGAGTGACCACCAACTGGAGAACGATTGACTAATTTTTTAGCATACTGAATTGGTATTTTACGTTCAGCCTGTTGAATATAAATAACTCCTACAATAACAGCTAAAACGACTAAAAGAATTAAAGCCACGATCACGATGTTAATAAAGAGATCTGCTCCAGGATTTATAAAAAACTGACTGTACAACTGCTTAACTCCGTTAGGGACTGCAGCTACAATTCCAGCAAAGATAATAATAGAAATTCCATTTCCAACACCGTTTGCTGTAATTTGTTCACCTAGCCACATTAAGAATGCAGTTCCGCTTGTTAAAACAACAGCGATCACTAGTATTTTTGTAATGTTAGGATCTTCAATTAATAATCCTCCGGCCATTGCGTTAAATCCGATGGACATTGCAATAGCCTGAACAAATGCAAGAACAATCGTTCCGTATCGGGTTACTTGGGCTATTTTCTTACGCCCCATTTCCCCTTGTTTTTTCCACTCTGTAAACTTAGGTACTACATCCATTTGTAATAACTGCATAATAATTGAAGCAGTAATATATGGCATGATTCCCATTGCTAGAATAGAAAAGTTTTGCAAAGCTCCCCCACCAAATGTATTTAGAAATCCAAAAACATTTTGTTGGTTCATGAAGTCAATTGCTTCTCTGTCTGTATAAGGAACCGGGATAAATGTACCGATCCGGAAAATAACGAGCATTAATAATGTAAAGACAATCTTTTTTCTTATATCTGCGATTCGCATGAAATTAGAGATTGTACGAAACATTAGATCACCTCGGTTTTTCCGCCTGCCGCCTCAATTGCTTCCTTTGCTGCAGTTGAAAATTTATGAGCCTTCACGTTCAACTTCTTATCTAACGTACCATTTCCTAGTACCTTTATACCTGATTTTACTTTGCTGACTACGCCTTTTTCAAGCAGTAGTTCTGGTGTAATTTCAGTGTCTTCGTCAAAACGGTTTAAGGTATCTAAATTTACAATTGCATAGTCTTTCTTGTTGATATTTGTAAATCCACGTTTCGGTAAGCGTTGGAATAAAGGTGTTTGTCCTCCTTCAAATCCAAGGCGTACACCGCCACCTGAACGAGCTTTTTGTCCTTTATGACCTTTTCCGGAAGTTTTACCATGACCAGATGCCATTCCACGACCAACACGTTTGCGAGTCGTACGACTTCCTTCATTTGACTTTAACTCATGAAGTTTCATATTCGCGCCTCCTTTATAAAAAGCTAATTTTACAGTTCTTTTACCGCAACTAAATGAGATACTTTGTTAATCATTCCTCGAATAGCTGGTGTATCGTTTTGAACGACAGTATCATTAATTTTTTTAAGCCCTAATGTACGAACTGTTTTTACTTGATTTTCTTTTCTACCGATAACACTACGTTTGAGGGTGATTTCTAATTGTTTAGACATTTTGTCATTCCCTCCTTATCCTAATAACTCTTCGACAGATTTCCCACGTAATTTAGCAACATCTTCAGCTGTTTTTAGGCTATCTAATCCATTAATTGTTGCGCGAATCATATTAATTGGATTGTTTGAACCTAATGATTTTGTTAAGATATCACCAACACCAGCTAACTCTAATACCGCACGGACAGGTCCACCGGAGATAACTCCAGTACCTTCTGCTGCTGGTTTCATCAATACGTTACCTGAGCCAAATTGTCCATTAATCTCATGTGGGATAGTTGTTCCAACAATAGGTACTTTAATTAGATTCTTTTTAGCATTATCAATTGCTTTTTTAATTGCTTCAGGAACTTCTAGTGCTTTACCTGTACCAAATCCAACGTGTCCGTTTTTATCGCCTACAACAACGACTGCTGCAAAACGAAAACGACGTCCACCTTTTACTACTTTTGCTACACGATTTACTGTAACTACACGTTCTTCAAGATCCATTTTATTCGTGTCAATGTTCATGTTATTATTCAACGCAAACGTCCCTCCTTTTTAATTAAAATTCTAAGCCTGCTTCACGAGCTGCTTCTGCAAGAGCCTTTACACGTCCGTGATAAATATAACCGCCACGATCAAATACTATTGATTTATATCCTTTTTCAATCGCACGCTCTGCTACTAGTTTTCCGACTTGTTCTGCTGCTGCGAGATTGTTTGTAGATTCTAAATTCAAATCTTTTTCTTTTGTATTTGCACTAACTAATGTAACACCTTTTTCGTCATCAATTAATTGTGCATAAATATTTTTATTGGAGCGAAATACGTTCAAACGCGGACGACTTTCCGTTCCACTAACTTTTTTACGTACTCGTCCGTGAATTCTTTTACGAACATAGTTTTTACTAGGTTTTGTGATCATTTAGTTGCCACTCCTTTCAACCTATACACTTTACTTAGCAGTTTTACCCTCTTTACGACGTACATATTCGCCTTTGTAACGAATTCCTTTTCCTTTATAAGGTTCAGGTGAACGAATTGCTCTAATGTTAGCTGCTACTGCACCAACACGTTCTTTATCAATACCTTTGACGATAATTTCCGTATTTTTAGGTACGTCAAATTCGATATTTTCTTCTTGTTCAATTTCAACTGGATGAGAATATCCTGCGCTGACAACAAGTTTATTTCCTTGTTTCTGAGCACGGTAACCTACCCCAATAATTTCTAATTCTTTTTGGAATCCTTTAGAAACTCCTTCAATCATATTGAAAATTAAGCTACGAGTAGTACCGTGTAAAGAACGGCTCTCTTTATCGTCATCTTTTCTTTCAACCGTAATTGTTTTATCATCTATATTAATTTTCATAGCCTCGGAAAGAGTTCTGCTTAACTCTCCTTTTGGTCCTTTTACATGAAAAGTGTTGTCTTCAAGTTTAATTTCAACACCCTCAGGGACTTCAATTGGTCTTAAGCCAATTCGTGACATTCACTCCACCTCCTATATAAACCATTCATTTTACCAAATATACGCTAGTACTTCTCCACCAACTGCTTGTGCACGCGCTTCTTTATCCGACAACACACCTTTTGATGTGGATACGATTGCTGTTCCTAAACCATTAAGTACTCTTGGTACTTCATCAGCTTTTGCGTATACTCGTAAACCTGGTTTACTAATTCTTTTTATACCTGTAATTACACGTTCATCATTAGCACCATACTTTAAAAAGATACGAAGAATACCTTGTTTGTTATCTTCAATTACTTCATAATCACGAACATAACCTTCACGTTTTAAAATATTGGCTATTTCAGCTTTTACTTTGGATGATGGCAGTTCTAATTTCTCATGACGCACAACGTTTGCGTTTCGAATGCGTGTAAGCATATCTGCGATTGGGTCTGTCATTACCATTAATCATTACCTCCTTCCCGAATTTACGATTACCAACTAGCTTTTTTAACACCAGGAATTTGACCCTTATGGGCAAGTTCACGAAAACAAATTCGGCATAATTTAAATTTACGTATTACTGAATGCGGACGGCCACAACGTTCACAACGTGTATATTCACGAACTTTAAACTTCTGTGGGCGTTTTTGTTTCGCTATCATCGATTTTTTAGCCACAAATTTTCCTCCTTGCATTAAGTTCCGTACTTATTTTTGAAATGGCATTCCAAACTGTGTTAATAGTTCACGTGCTTCTTCATCTGTGTTTGAAGTAGTTACGATCGCAATGTCCATTCCACGTACTTTATTTACTTTATCATAGTCGATTTCAGGGAAAATGAGCTGTTCTTTCACACCTAGTGTGTAGTTACCTCTTCCATCAAACGCTTTGTTTGAGATACCTCTAAAGTCACGTACACGAGGTAATGCTACACGAATAAGTTTTTGTAAAAACTCATACATTCTTTCGCCTCGTAATGTTACTTTCGTTCCAATTGGCATTCCTTCACGTAAACGGAATCCTGCAATTGAATTTTTAGCACGAGTAACAACAGGCTTTTGTCCCGCGATTAATGTTAATTCTTCAACCGCGTTGTCTAAAAGTTTAGAGTTTTGAACTGCGTCACCAACACCCATGTTAATAATAATTTTCTCAATCTTTGGTACTTGCATAACAGATTTATATTCAAATTTCTCCATCATTGATGGTACAATTTTTTCTTGATAGATTTGTTTTAATTCGTTCATTTTGTCACCCTCCTTTCGCTCTATTTATCTAAAGGTTCACCAGACTTTTTAGCGATCCGGACTTTTTTGCCATCTCGTATTTCATATCCAACTCGTGTAGGTTCTCCAGATTTAGGATCAATAGGTAACACATTTGAAACGTGAATCGGAGCTTCCTGATTTAAAATTCCACCTTGTGGATTATCTTGGGATGGTTTCGCATGTTTTTTCACCATGTTTACTCCCTCAACAAGCACGCGATCATTTTTAGGATATGCTTCTAAAATAGTTCCTTGTTTGCCTCGATCTTTTCCTGAAAGAACTTTAACTTTATCGCCTTTTTTCACATGCATCATTAACGCACCTCCTGTTATGCACTAATTTATATCACAGATCATTACAGTACTTCTGGAGCTAGAGATACGATTTTCATAAACTTAGCATCACGAAGTTCACGTGCTACTGGTCCAAAAATACGCGTTCCTCTTGGACTTTTATCGTCACGAATGATTACAGCTGCGTTTTCATCAAAACGGATATATGAACCATCTTTACGACGTGCTCCTGTTTTAGTACGCACAATTACCGCTCTTACTACTTCACCTTTTTTGACAACGCCACCAGGTGTTGCTTGTTTGACTGTACAAACAATTACATCACCAATATTAGCAGTTTTCTTACCAGTACCACCTAATACTTTGATTGTCAAAACTTCACGAGCACCAGAGTTATCAGCAATTTTCAAACGACTCTCTTGTTGTATCATAAAACTTTACCTCCCCTCGGAATCTTCCTATTTTATTAGATGATTACCGCTTCTTCAACGACTTCTACAAGTCGGTAACGTTTTGTTTTAGATAATGGGCGAGTCTCCATAATACGTACGATATCGCCATTTTTAGCTACATTTTTTTCGTCATGTGTGATCATTTTTTTAGAATACTTTACACGTTTTTTGTATAAAGGATGAACTTTGTAACTTTCTACTAAAACAGTGATTGTTTTGTCCATCTTATCGGACACAACACGTCCTGTGTAAACTTTACGGTCATTACGTTCACTCATACTTCTTACGACCTCCTCTTTTAAGGTTAATTGTTAACGCTCAGTTCACGTTCACGCGCAACTGTTTTTAAGCGAGCGATCGTTCTTTTAACTTCTTTAATACGAGCTGTATTTTCAAGTTGCCCAGTAGCTAACTGGAAACGTAAGTTGAAAAGCTCTTCTTTCATTGATTTGACATTTTGTTCAATTTCGGCAGTGGTAAGTTCTTTTATTTCATTAGCCTTCATTGATTTCACCACCAATTTCTTCACGTTTAACAAACTTAGTCTTGATCGGTAGTTTATGAGAAGCAAGACGCAGTGCTTCACGTGCAACTTCTTCTTCTACACCTGCGATTTCAAATAAAATTTTTCCTGGTTTAACAACTGCAACCCAGCCTTCTAAAGCTCCTTTACCGGAACCCATTCGAACTTCAAGGGGCTTTGCAGTATATGGCTTATCTGGAAAGATTTTAATCCATACTTTCCCACCACGCTTCATATAACGAGTCATCGCAATACGAGCAGCTTCAATTTGACGTGCAGTAATCCATGATGCTTCTGTAGCTTGTAGGCCGTAGTCACCAAATGTTACTTCTACGCCACCTTTAGCTTTACCTCTCATACGACCTCGGTGTTGTCTACGATATTTAACACGTTTTGGCATTAACATAAGAATTGCCCCCTTCCTTATTTTTTCGGTTTTTCTGGAAGGACTTCACCACGATAAATCCACACTTTGACACCAAGTTTTCCGTAAGTTGTGTCTGCTTCAACATGTGCATAATCAATGTCTGCACGTAAAGTGTGTAATGGCACAGTTCCTTCACTGTAATGTTCTGCTCTTGCAATATCTGCTCCGCCTAAACGTCCAGAAACTTGTGTTTTAATTCCTAAAGCTCCAGAACGCATTGTACGTTGGATTGCTTGCTTTTGTGCACGACGGAATGAAATACGTCCTTCAAGTTGACGTGCAATATTTTCTGCAACTAATTTTGCATTTAAATCAACTTTTTTAATTTCAACAATATTAATGTGAATTCTTTTACCAGTAAGTTTTGTTAAGTCCTTACGTAGTTTTTCAACTTCTGATCCACCTTTACCGATAACCATTCCCGGCTTACCTGTATGGATCGTTACATTCACACGATTTACAGCTCTTTGAATTTCAATTGTAGAAACCGATGATTGCTTTAGACGGGTTTCTAAATATTCTCTGATCTTAATGTCTTCATGTAGTAAATCAGCGTAATCTTTATCCGCATACCATTTTGATTCCCAATCTTTAATGATACCTACTCGAAGACCAATTGGATTTATCTTTTGACCCACAGACTATCCCTCCTTCTTTTCTGTTACAACTACAGTAATATGACTCGTACGCTTGTTGATTTTGCTTGCTCGGCCTTGAGCACGAGGTCTAAATCTCTTTAACGTTACCCCTTCGTCCACGTACGCTTCTGAAACGACTAAATTGTCAGGGTCCATTTCGTAATTGTGTTCAGCGTTTGCGATTGCTGAGTTTAAAACTTTTTCCACTATAGGTGATGCCCCGCGTTGTGTATGACGTAAAATTGCAGTTGCTTCGCCGACTTCTTTCCCACGAATTAAATCGACAACTAAACGTACTTTACGAGGAGCGATACGAATTTGTTTTGCTACTGCTTTAGCAACTTTAGTTTCTTCTGCCATTCCTTAGCGCCTCCTCTCATTATCGTTTTGTTTTTTTATCGTCACCAGCGTGACCTCTGAACGTTCTAGTAGGAGCGAACTCTCCTAATTTATGTCCCACCATATCTTCTGTTACGTAAACCGGTACATGCTTGCGTCCGTCATGTACTGCGAACGTATGACCAACAAATGTCGGGAAAATTGTAGAACGTCTTGACCATGTCTTAACGACTTGCTTTTTATCACTTTCATTCAATTCATCAACTTTTTTAAGTAGATGATCATCTGCGAAAGGTCCTTTTTTCAAACTGCGACCCATAGGTAAGCCTCCTCTCAATCTTTAAAATTCGTAGTTTTATTTTTCAAGTTTCTTACTTTTTACGTTTACGTACAATATACTGATTGGATGGTTTGTTTAGTTTACGTGTTTTCTTACCTAATGTTGGTTTACCCCATGGCGATACTGGTGATGGACGACCAATTGGTGTACGGCCTTCCCCTCCACCGTGTGGGTGATCAACTGGGTTCATTGCAGATCCACGAACTGTAGGTCTTTTACCTAACCAACGAGAACGTCCTGCTTTCCCAATACGAATTAACTCATGTTCAATGTTACCTACTTGACCAATTGTTGCACGGCAAGTTGTTAGGATAAGACGTACTTCTCCAGATGCAAGGCGCACTAAAGTGTACTTTCCTTCACGTCCTAAAATTTGAGCTTCTGTTCCTGCTGAACGTGCAAGCTGTCCGCCACGGCCAGGTTTTAATTCAACATTATGAATCACTGTTCCAACTGGAATGTTTCCAAGTGGTAATGCATTTCCGACTTTGATGTCTGCATTTTCTCCTGATTCGATTTGTTGACCTACCTCTAGCCCTTTTGGAGCTAAAATATATCTTTTTTCACCATCCGCGTAATGAATTAAAGCGATGTTCGCTGAGCGGTTAGGATCATATTCGATTGTGGCAACGCGTCCTGGTATGCCATCTTTGTTACGTTTAAAATCAATTAAGCGATATTGACGCTTATGTCCGCCACCGTGATGACGTGTAGTAATTCTACCTTGGTTGTTACGTCCGGCACGTTTTGATAACGGGCGTAGCAAAGATTTTTCTGGTGTATCAGTTGTGATATCAGAGAAATCTAAACCAGACATGTTTCTAGTACCGTTAGAAGTTGCTTTATACTTTTTAATGGACACGTTTTTCCCCTCCTTTATTAATTAATGATTAGCCTTCAAAAAAGTCTAAGTCTTTACTATCCTCTGATAGCTGCACAATTGCTTTTTTGCGGTTTGGACGATATCCACCGTAACGTCCCATTCTTTTAAACTTTCCTTTAAGATTCATTGTGTTCACTTTTTCTACTTTTACACCGAATGCTGTTTCAACTGCCTGTTTAATCTCAGTTCTGTTTGCTTTCGGATCTACTTCAAAAGTGTACTTCTTTTCAGCCATTAAGTCTGCAGAGTGTTCTGTAATCACAGGGCGTTTAATAATGTCTCGTAAATCTTTCATTATGCAAGCACCTCCCCTGCTTTTTCAGCCGCATCTTTTGTCAAAATTAGCTTATCGTATGCAACTAAGTCTAAAACATTAATATCTTTAACAGTAATTACTTTTACCTTTTTAAGGTTGTTTGCTGATCGAATTACATTTTCATTTTTATCTGATGTAACGATTAATACTTTATCATTTACATCTAATGCGTTTAATACAGCAATAACATCTTTTGTTTTTGGAGCTTCAAATTGCAAATCGCTTAACACGATTAAATCTTCTGAGTTTACTTTAGAAGATAATGCGGATTTCAACGCTAATTTACGTACCTTTTTCGGCAATTTGTATTTGTAATTCCTTTCTGTTGTTGGACCAAATACAACTCCACCGCCTACCCATTGAGGGGACCTGATTGAACCTTGACGAGCTCTACCAGTTCCTTTCTGTCTCCACGGTTTGCGGCCGCCTCCTCGAACTTCCGATCTGTTTTTAACAGCATGAGTTCCTTGTCTTTTTGCAGCACGTTGCATGATGACTACTTCATGAATAACATGATTGTTAGGCTCTATTCCAAAGACGGATTCATTTAATTCAATATCTCCCGCCCCTGTTCCATCTTGATTAAATAATGCTACTTTAGGCACGATTTTTCCTCCCTTCACTTATATGATTAATTTCCTTTTACTGCGGTTGTTATTTTAACAAGTGATTTTTTCGCACCAGGAATATTTCCTCTTATTAAAAGAACATTACGTTCTGCATCTACTTTAACAACTTCTAGGTTTTGGATTGTAACTTGTTCTGCACCCATTTGTCCTGGTAGTGCTTTTCCTTTAAATACACGGCTAGCATCTACAGAACCCATAGATCCTCCGCTTCTATGAAAACGTGATCCGTGACTCATAGGTCCACGAGCATAGTTATGTCGTTTGATAGAACCTTGGAATCCTTTCCCTTTAGAAGTTCCTGTTACATCGATTATGTCGCCTTCTTGGAATACATCAACGCTAATCTCTTGCCCGACTTCGTATTCGTCAATTTTAGCGTTACGGAATTCACGAATGTAGCGCTTAGGAGTAGTGTTTGCTTTTTCAGCATGCCCTCTTTGCGCTTTATTAGCACGTGGATCCAATTTGGAACCTTCCTCATATGCTTCTGGCTTGTCGATATTGTAAAATCCGACTTGAATTGCTTCATAGCCATCTGTTTCAACTGTTTTCTTTTGTAAAACAACATTCGGTTCTGCCTGTACTACTGTTACAGGTACTAATTCACCGTTTTCTAAGAAGATCTGTGTCATGCCGACTTTGCGACCTAAGATTCCTTTCGTCATCCGTTGCACCTCCTGTTACTTATAAGTTTATAGTTTTATTTCAATATCTACACCTGACGGTAAGTCAATTTTAATTAAAGAATCTACCGCTTGTGGTGTTGGATTAAGAATGTCGATTAAACGTTTATGTGTACGCATCTCAAATTGCTCACGTGAATCTTTGTACTTGTGAACTGCTCGTAATACTGTAAATACGTTTTTCTCTGTTGGTAACGGAATTGGACCTGAAACAGTAGCTCCAGCACGTTTAGCCGTATTTACGATTTTTTCAGCTGATTGATCTAAAATGCGATGATCATAAGCTTTTAAACGAATTCGAATCTTCTTATTTGCCATTTTTTCCCCTCCCTTTCGCCCATTTTATAATAGACATACTCCGTGAAAATTTACTTGGTAATGTACATGGCAAAATGCAACATACCAACAACCTCTCACTTCATCGCTATGCATGAAATCCTATCTTTTCACTTTAGAAAACCTAGGTAATTTCATCTGATTTCGCAATCTTTATATTGATTGCACGATTATATATTATACAAACAAACCTGCTTGATTGCAAGTATAAACATTGCTTTTGCCAACTTTTTTCTAATATTATTTAACTATTTCTATTTAGACTATTTCTAGCGCATTCTCATGCTAACTTTTCCTGTTTTTTAGCTTACTAGTTGATGAAAACTGAGCATTAACTAAAATTTAGGGGTGAACTGATCAACCGCTGCGGAAATATGTTTCGCTTTCCATGGGCGGCTGTTGAGCCTTCTTGTGCTACGCACTGCCAAGTCTCATCTAGGCCTATGCTCCCATAGGAGTCTTCACATATTTCCTTCGCTAGGCGTGCTTTGTAAACAGCGCTCTTCACATTTTGATACTACTATTACAATGGTTGATTGAAGCCCAAGGACAGTCGACTCCTGTGGGAAAAGCACGAGTCTGAAGACCCCGCAGGAAGCGGATTTTGCTTCCGAGGAGGCTGAAGCCGTGCCCACGGTAAAGGAGACACAGTGAAAGCGAACTGCCCGTAGGCGGAAATCAACGGTGCAGTTACAAGGTTTACAAATTTTTACTACAGCACAGTTTACGTTTATTAAAATTTTCTATATTTTCTAGTAAGCAGAGGTCGCTAATTTTATTCATCTGTATCAAATGAATAAAAAAGCTAGGCAGTTAATCGCCTAGCTTTTTACTCTTTTATTTATAATTAAGCTTCGATGTTAGATACAACACCTGAACCTACTGTACGTCCACCTTCACGGATAGAGAAACGAGTTCCTTCTTCAATCGCGATTGGTGAAATAAGTTCAACTGTCATTTCAATGTTATCTCCAGGCATTACCATTTCAACGCCTTCTGGTAATTGAATAACTCCAGTTACGTCAGTTGTACGGAAGTAGAACTGCGGACGGTAGTTAGCGAAAAATGGAGTATGACGTCCACCTTCTTCTTTTGATAAAACATATACTTCAGATTTAAACTTAGTATGTGGTGTGATTGTTCCAGGCTTTGCTAAAACTTGACCACGGCTGATGTCTTCACGACTTACACCACGTAGTAATGCACCGATGTTGTCTCCAGCTTCAGCATAGTCAAGAAGCTTACGGAACATTTCTACTCCTGTTACAGTTGTTTTTGTCGGCTCTTCTGTTAATCCGATAATTTCAACTTCGTCTCCAACGTTTACTTGACCACGCTCAACACGTCCAGTTGCAACTGTTCCACGTCCAGTGATTGAGAATACGTCCTCAACTGGCATCATGAATGGCTTATCAGTGTCACGCTCCGGCTGTGGAATATACTCATCAACAGCTGCCATCAATTCAACGATTTTTTGCTCATACTCTTCAACACCTTCAAGTGCTTTAAGAGCTGAACCAGCGATTACTGGAATATCGTCTCCAGGGAAGTCATATTCAGAAAGAAGTTCACGAACTTCCATTTCAACTAATTCTAATAGTTCTTCGTCGTCTACCATGTCAACTTTGTTTAAGAAAACAACGAATGCAGGTACACCAACGTTACGTGATAATAGAATATGCTCACGAGTTTGTGGCATTGGGCCATCTGCAGAAGATACTACTAGAATAGCTCCATCCATTTGTGCTGCACCAGTGATCATGTTTTTAACATAGTCTGCGTGTCCTGGGCAGTCAACGTGTGCATAGTGACGGTTATCTGTTTCATACTCTACGTGAGAAGTAGCGATTGTAATTCCACGCTCTTTCTCCTCAGGTGCACCATCAATTTGGTCATAAGCCATAGCACCTTCTGTACCTTGCACTTTATGCATAACAGTTGTGATAGCTGCAGTTAATGTAGTTTTACCATGGTCAACGTGTCCTAAAGTTCCAATGTTAACGTGTGGTTTTGAACGGTCAAATTTTTCTTTTGCCATTTTATAATTCCTCCTTAAATGTATATAAATATATTCTTAACTAAGAGAGATATTTTTTTCTTAGTTGATCATAGATTAGTACTGAAGTAATTATTCTCCAGCATTTTTCTTAATAATTTCTTCTGCAATGTTTTTAGGTACTTCTTCGTAATGGTCAAAGAACATTGTATACGTTCCACGACCTTGTGTATTAGAACGAAGTGCAGTTGCATAACCAAACATTTCAGCGAGTGGAACGAAAGCTTTTACGAGTTGTGCATTTCCACGAGTGTCCATTCCTTCTACTCGGCCACGGCGTGACGTTACATCTCCCATAATATCTCCCATATACTCTTCTGGAATGACGATTTCAACCTTCATCATAGGTTCTAATAAAACAGGTTGACATTTGTTTTTAGCAGCTTTTAATGCCATCGAAGCAGCGATCTTAAACGCCATCTCGTTCGAGTCAACATCGTGATAGCTACCATCGAATAAAGATGCTTTAACGTCGATTAACGGATATCCTGCAAGAACACCATTTTCCATTGCTTCTCTAATACCCTGTTCAACAGATGGGATGTATTCTCTTGGAACAACACCACCAACAATTTTGTTGTGGAATTCAAATCCTGCGCCTTCTTCGCTAGGTTCAATTTTAACCCAAACATGTCCGTATTGTCCACGTCCACCTGATTGACGGATAAATTTCCCTTCCACTTCTGCTGCTGCACGGAATGTTTCACGGTAAGCAACTTGTGGCGCACCAACATTTGCTTCTACCTTGAATTCACGTTTTAGACGGTCAACGATGACGTCCAAGTGTAATTCTCCCATTCCGGAAATAATCGTTTGCCCAGTTTCTGGATTAGATTCCGTTGTAAATGTCGGGTCTTCCTCAGCTAACTTTCCTAAAGCAATACCCATTTTATCTTGGTCTGCTTTCGTTTTAGGCTCGATTGCAACTGAAATAACTGGCTCAGGGAACTCCATTGACTCTAAAATTACAGGGTGTTTTTCATCACAAAGTGTATCACCGGTACTTGTATCTTTCAAGCCAACAGCTGCTGCAATTTCACCACAATGAATTTCTGAGATCTCTTCACGTGAGTTTGCATGCATCTGCAAGATACGCCCAATACGTTCCTTCTTGTTTTTCACAGAGTTTAAAACGTATGAACCTGAATTAAGTGTTCCTGAGTATACACGGAAGAATGTTAATTTACCTACAAATGGGTCTGTCATAACTTTAAATGCTAATGCAGAGAATGGCTCTTTATCATCAGCTGGGCGAGTTGTTTCTTCTTCTGTTCCCGGCACAATACCTTCAATTGCTGCAATGTCCGTTGGAGCTGGTAAGTAATCGATAACTCCATCAAGAATTAACTGTACACCCTTGTTTTTAAATGCAGATCCACAAAATACAGGATAAAATTCAACTGCTAATGTAGCTTGACGAATTGCATTTTTAAGCTCTTCGTTCGATACATCTTCTCCCTCGAGATATTTCATCATTATCTCTTCGTCGAAATCTGCAACAGCTTCAATTAATCCGCCACGAAGTGTTTCTGCTTTCTCTTTATATTCATCCGGAATATCTCTTGCTTCCTCAGTAGTACCAAGATCGTCTAAATAGAAATGAGCTTTCATTTCAATAAGATCAATTATTCCATCGAATTCGTCCTCTGCACCAATCGGGAATTGAACTGGGTGGGCATTTGCCCCTAAACGGTCTTTTAATGTATTCGTTGCATACAAAAAGTCTGCGCCAATTTTATCCATCTTGTTAATGAAGACAATTCTTGGAACACCGTATGTTGTCGCTTGACGCCATACTGTTTCGGTTTGCGGTTCAACACCAGACTGCGCATCAAGAACCGTAATCGCACCATCTAGTACACGTAATGATCTTTCAACTTCAACAGTGAAATCTACGTGTCCTGGAGTATCAATGATATTGATACGATGGCCTTTCCATTGAGCAGTTGTAGCAGCTGAAGTAATTGTAATACCTCTTTCTTGCTCCTGCTCCATCCAGTCCATCTGAGATGCACCTTCATGTGTTTCTCCTAGTTTATGAATACGTCCTGTATAGAAAAGAATACGCTCAGTTGTTGTCGTTTTACCTGCATCAATATGAGCCATAACACCAATATTACGCGTCTTTTCCAAGGAGAACTCTCTTGCCATGTATTCTTCTCCTTCCTTTAAAAAAACTTTTGTTTTTTAATTACCAACGATAATGAGCAAATGCTTTGTTTGCTTCTGCCATTTTGTGTAATTCTTCTCGTTTTCTAACAGATGCTCCTGTGTTGTTTGAAGCATCGATAATTTCGTAAGCAAGTCTTTCCTCCATTGTTTTTTCCCCACGTAAGCGTGAATAGTTTACAATGTAACGAAGACCTAATGCCTGGCGACGCTCTGGACGAACTTCCATAGGTACTTGGTAGTTTGAACCACCTACTCGGCGGGCTCTCACCTCTAGAACCGGCATTACATTTTTCATTGCCGCTTCAAATACGTCCATGGCATTTTGACCACTTTTTTCTTGTACTAATTCAAATGCATTATATAGAATTTTTTGTGCTTTCCCTCTTTTTCCATCAATCATAATTTGATTGATTAAACGAGTTACAAGCTTAGAATTATATATTGGATCTGGTAAGACATCTCTTTTTGCTACTGGTCCTTTTCGTGGCATATGTCTTCCTCCTTTCTGTATTCATACTAATAAATTTATTATTTCTTAGGTTTTTTTGCACCGTATTTAGAACGACCTTGCATACGTCCTTCTACCCCTGCAGTATCAAGTGCTCCACGCACGATATGATAACGTACCCCTGGTAAGTCCTTTACACGTCCACCACGTAATAGTACAACACTGTGCTCTTGTAGGTTGTGACCAATTCCTGGGATGTATGCAGTTACTTCCATGTTGTTTGACAAACGAACACGCGCATATTTACGTAATGCAGAGTTTGGTTTCTTCGGTGTTAATGTACCAACACGAGTACAAACCCCACGCTTTTGAGGTGAGTCAACGTTTGTAAATCTCTTTTTGAAACTATTATAACCTCTATTTAGTGCTGGAGAATCAGACTTTTTTGGTTTGCTAACGCGTCCTTTACGGATTAGTTGGTTAATTGTAGGCATTATATGTCCTCCTTCCTTTTCTTTAAAATGATGATCAAAATTATTTACTGAATATG
Source organism: Pseudogracilibacillus sp. SE30717A (assembly GCF_037071985.1). Lineage (NCBI taxonomy): Bacteria > Bacillati > Bacillota > Bacilli > Caryophanales > Bacillaceae > Pseudogracilibacillus > Pseudogracilibacillus sp. SE30717A. Next base: position 24,138 of record NZ_JAXHDF010000018.1, read on the forward strand.
TAAAGCGCTTATCTTAGCCCACATATCCAGGTGGTTCATTTTACAGTATAGGAAGCCAATTGTAAAACATTCACTATGCATGCTTTACTGCAACAGTTGATGCATCTACATCAATTTTACAAGCTTTCCCTAACTTTTCCTTTGAATCGACCATCGTAAATGGAATTTGCAATTTCTTAGCCTCTTCTAGCACATCATCCGTAATGTGCTGATCGGCGTCTTCTGCAATAAACACTTCACAAACTTCACCATTATTCATGGCTTTCAGCGTTTGCTTCGTTCCGATAATTATCCGTGATTGAAGCTGTGTCAGTTTTTCATAAGACATCAGATTTTCCTCCATTACAACAGTTAATTTCCGGAAACACCTCGAATATCTTATCATCTAATTCATTCAATGTCAACAATTTACATTAAATAAACTTTTAAATTATCTCCTGCGACAATTTAGCCGCAGGAGATAGATGGTTAATTTGTCGTAATTTCTACTTCTTCAGAGGATGTTTCTGGTTCAACTAATTCGGATTCAATTTTACGGTATCGCTGCATTCCTGTACCCGCCGGAATTAACTTCCCGATAATTACGTTTTCTTTTAGACCTAATAATGCGTCCGTTTTACCTTTGATTGCAGCATCTGTTAGTACTCTCGTTGTTTCCTGGAAGGAAGCTGCAGATAAGAACGAATCTGTTTCTAGAGAGGCTTTCGTAATACCTAGCAATACTGGCTCTCCAACAGCCGGCTCTTTGCCTTCAAGAAGAACTTTGTTGTTCTCTTCTTTAAACTGGTGCAGCTCTATGAGTGATCCAGGTAGAACATTAGTATCTCCCGATTCTAAAATACGAACTTTTCTTAACATCTGACGAACCATTACTTCAATATGTTTATCGCCGATCTCTACCCCTTGCATACGGTAAACTCGTTGAACTTCTTGAAGTAAGTAAGCCTGGACTCCTTCTACACCTTGAACTCTGAGTAATTCTTTCGGATCAATTGACCCTTCCGTTAGCTCTTGACCTGCAATAACTTCATCGCCTACTGCAACTTTTAAGCGCGCATTGTAAGGTACTGGATAAGCAACACTTTCAACATCGCTTTCTACAACAACTTCACGCTTATCCTTCGATTCCTTAATTTCTTTAATAACTCCTGCAAATTCACTAATCGTTGCCTGCCCTTTCGGATTACGGGCTTCAAACAATTCTTGAATTCTTGGTAAACCTTGCGTAATATCGTCTCCAGCAACTCCTCCAGTGTGGAATGTACGCATCGTTAATTGTGTACCAGGCTCACCGATCGATTGTGCCGCAATAATTCCTACTGCTTCACCTACTTCAACATCTGCTCCTGTCGCGAGGTTTCGACCATAACATTTGTTACATACTCCATGCTTTGTATGGCACGTAAATACAGAACGGATATTAACTTCAGTTATACCTGCTTCAATAATTTGTTTCGCTTGATCTTCTGAAATAATTTCATCATTATTCACAATTACTTCTCCAGTTTCAGGATTTGAAACTGTTTCAAATGCTGTTCTTCCAATCAGACGATCAATTAATGGCTCAATTACTTCAGAACCAATGGATAATTCAGATACAATTAATCCACGATCCGTACCACAGTCTGCTTCTCGAACAATGACATCTTGAGCAACATCTACTAGTCTTCGTGTTAAATAACCTGAGTCAGCCGTTTTAAGGGCCGTATCTGCAAGTCCTTTTCTCGCTCCGTGTGTCGAGATAAAGTACTCTAGTACTGTTAATCCTTCTCGGAAACTTGACTTAATAGGAAGTTCAATAATTCTACCTGCCGGGTTCGCCATGAGTCCACGCATTCCTGCTAACTGTGTAAAGTTAGATGGGTTACCCCTTGCTCCTGAATCACTCATCATAAAAATTGGGTTTGTATTATCGAGTGAATCCATTAGTTTATCTTGAATAACGTCTTTTACGTCAGACCATATTGAAATAACACGGTTATAACGCTCTTCATCGGTAATTAATCCACGTCTGAATTGTCTTAAAACACCATCCACTTTAGTTTGTGCTTCTTCTAAAAGTTCTTGTTTTTCCTTCAGTACAACAATATCCGAGATTCCGACCGTCATTCCAGCTTTTGTAGAATAACTGAATCCTAGATCCTTCATACGGTCAAGCATCTTAGAAGTTTCACTAATTTTATATTGTTTAAAGACTTCTGCAATAATATCTCCTAATATACCCTTCTTAAACGGCGGTACTAGTTCACGTTTTTCAATTTCTTCCTTCACATCTACACCTTGACCAAGGAAGTACTTAGCAGGTGTCTCTACCTCTAAATTACTTCTTGTTGGCTCGTTAATGTAAGGGAATGTATCAGGTATAATCTGGTTAAAAATAATCTTCCCGATCGTTGTTAAGAGCAACTTTTTGTTTTGCTCATCCGTAAACGTCGGATTATTTAAGCTGCCAGCTTGAATAGCAACACGAGAGTGCAAATGAACATAGCCGTTTTGATAAGCAATAAGAGCTTCATTTGTATCTTTAAATACTTTACCCTCCCCGATAGCTCCTGCTTGCTCCATCGTCAAGTAATAGTTACCTAATACCATATCTTGCGATGGTGTAACTACAGGCTTTCCATCTTTCGGGTTTAAAATATTTTGTGCTGCAAGCATTAAGATTCTCGCCTCTGCTTGCGCTTCTGCTGATAGTGGCACGTGAACAGCCATCTGGTCACCATCAAAGTCAGCGTTATACGCTGTACAAACTAGAGGGTGTAGTCTAATCGCACGACCTTCAACCAAAGTCGGTTCAAACGCTTGAATTCCTAAACGGTGAAGAGTCGGTGCACGGTTTAGTAAAACAGGATGTTCTTTAATAACATCTTCTAATACATCCCAAACTTCTGGATGTACACGTTCAATCTTTCTTTTAGCTGATTTAATATTATGAGCAATTTTTCTTCCTACTAGTTCCTTCATAATAAATGGCTTAAATAATTCTAAAGCCATTTCTTTCGGTAGACCGCACTGATACATTTTCAAGCTCGGTCCAACGATAATAACGGAACGGCCAGAGTAATCCACTCGTTTCCCAAGTAAGTTTTGACGGAAACGACCTTGCTTCCCTTTCAGCATATGAGAAAGTGACTTCAACGGGCGGTTTCCTGGTCCAGTTACTGGACGACCTCGACGGCCATTATCGATTAATGCATCGACTGCTTCTTGTAACATTCTCTTTTCGTTTTGTACGATAATACTTGGAGCACCTAAATCTAATAGTCGCTTTAAACGATTATTTCGGTTAATAACCCGACGGTACAAATCGTTTAAGTCAGATGTCGCAAATCTTCCACCGTCTAATTGAACCATAGGTCTTATCTCAGGAGGAATAACCGGAAGTACATCTAAGATCATCCATGCCGGATCATTTCCAGAGTGACGAAATGCTTCCATGACTTCCAATCTTCTTATTGCTCTTGTTCTTCTCTGACCTTGAACTGTCTTTAACTCTTCTTTTAATTCAAGAACTTCTTTATCTATATCAATATCCTGTAATAATTTACGAACAGCTTCTGCTCCCATTTCCGCTTTAAAAGAGTTTCCATATTTCTCGTAAAAAGATCTAAATTCTCTTTCAGATAGCAACTGCTTTTTCTCTAACGGAGTGTTACCAGAATCTGTGACAACATATGCTGCAAAGTATAAAATCTCCTCCAATGCTCTTGGAGACATATCTAAAATGAGTCCCATCCGGCTTGGAATACCTTTAAAATACCATATATGGGAAACAGGTGCAGCGAGTTCAATATGTGCCATACGTTCACGACGTACTTTTGACTTCGTTACTTCAACACCACATCGGTCACAAACTACACCTTTATAACGGACACGCTTATACTTTCCACAATGACACTCCCAGTCTTTTTGTGGACCAAAAATTCGCTCACAGAATAAACCGTCTTTCTCTGGCTTTAACGTTCGGTAGTTAATTGTCTCAGGCTTTTTAACTTCACCATACGACCAGGAGCGGATTTTTTCCGAAGAAGCTAAACCAATTTTCATAAATTCAAAGTTATTTACATCTAGCAAGGGCCCTACCTCCCATTTCTTATCCGTTCTAACATTTCATATATGCAATAAAGAGTATCATAGAGGCCTGTTCTTGACCTCTATGAACTTCTTTAGTTAGTCTTGCTTAACCTCTAAATTAAGCGTATCTTCTGTGTCTGTATCATCTTCTTCTAAAGCTCTTAAATCTATTTCAGTCTCATCACTTGAGAGCATCTTTACATCCATTCCAAGACTTTGAAGCTCTTTAATCAGAACCTTAAATGATTCTGGTACACCTGGTTCAGGTACATTTCTGCCCTTCACAATGGATTCATAGGTTTTTACTCGACCTACAATGTCATCTGATTTAACCGTTAAGATTTCTTGTAACGTATAAGCAGCACCATAAGCTTCAAGTGCCCAAACTTCCATCTCACCAAAACGCTGTCCACCAAATTGTGCCTTACCACCCAATGGTTGCTGCGTTACTAATGAATATGGTCCAGTAGATCTAGCGTGTAATTTATCGTCTACCATATGAGAAAGTTTAATCATATACGAAATCCCTACCGCAACACGATTATCAAATGGCTCCCCTGTTCTTCCATCGTAAAGTATTGTCTTCGCATCAGTTGGCATTCCAGCCTCTTCTAATGTTTCCCAGACATCCTCTTCATTCGCACCGTCAAATACCGGAGAAGCTACATGAATTCCTAATTTTCTAGCAGCCATTCCTAAATGAAGCTCAAACACTTGTCCGATGTTCATTCTTGATGGAACTCCTAATGGGTTAAGCATAATATCGATTGGTGTTCCGTCTGGTAAATAAGGCATATCTTCTTCTGGTAAAAGTTTAGAAATAACACCTTTGTTTCCGTGACGACCTGCCATCTTATCTCCTTCAGAAATTTTACGCTTTTGAACGATATATACACGGATAAGCTTATTCACACCCGGTTTTAACTCATCGCCATCTTCACGATTAAAGATCTTAACATCCAAGATGATTCCACCGGCACCGTGAGGAACACGTAAGGAAGTATCTCTAACCTCTCGAGCTTTCTCACCGAAAATTGCATGTAATAATCGTTCTTCTGCAGATAACTCAGTAACCCCTTTTGGTGTTACCTTTCCAACTAGAATATCGCCATCTTTTACTTCTGCACCAACTCGAATAATACCTTCTTCATCTAAGTTTTTAAGTGCATCTTCACCTACGTTAGGAATGTCTCGAGTAATTTCCTCAGGTCCTAGCTTAGTATCTCTTGCTTCTGCTTCGTACTCTTCAATATGGATCGAAGTGAACACATCATCTTTCACAAGCTTTTCACTCATAATGATCGCATCTTCGTAGTTATAACCATCCCAAGTCATAAATGCTACTAACACATTTCGGCCAAGTGCTAATTCTCCATCTTCCATTGAAGGACCATCAGCAAGCACTTCACCTTTTGTTACACGATCGCCCTGTCTAACAATTGGACGCTGGTTATAACAAGTTCCTTGGTTAGAACGAACATACTTACGTAACCGATAACGATCGACATCCCCTGTGACCTCTTTACCGTCTACCGAAGATACACGTCTGATCACGATTTCTTTCGCTTCAACCTTTTCAACAATTCCATCATTTCGGCAAATAATTGCTGCTCCAGAATCTTTACCAGTGACATACTCCATTCCAGTTCCTACAATAGGTGCCTGAGGTTGTAATAAAGGTACAGCTTGACGTTGCATGTTCGCTCCCATTAACGCTCTGTTTGAGTCATCATTCTCAAGGAATGGGATACATGCAGTCGCTGCTGAAACAACTTGTTTTGGTGAAACATCCATGTAATCAATCTGATCTCTCGGAACAATTGTGTTTTCCCCTCGGAATCTTGCGATAACTTCATCATCAATGAAATTTCCTTCTTCATCCAAGCGGGCATTCGCCTGAGCAACAACATAGTTATCCTCTTCATCAGCTGTCAAAAAGTCAATTTCTTCCTTAACTTTGCCAAGTTCTGAATCAACTCTACGATAAGGAGTTTCAATAAAACCAAATTTGTTTACTCTAGCGTAAGTAGATAGAGAGTTAATTAACCCGATGTTCGGTCCTTCCGGTGTTTCAATTGGACACATTCTTCCATAGTGAGAATAGTGTACGTCACGCACTTCCATTCCTGCACGCTCACGCGTTAATCCACCTGGTCCAAGAGCTGAAAGTCTACGCTTATGTGTAAGTTCAGCTAATGGATTCGTCTGGTCCATAAACTGCGATAATTGAGAACTACCGAAGAACTCTTTTATAGATGCAATTACCGGACGTATATTTATTAGTTGTTGTGGTGTGATGCTGGACGTATCTTGAATAGACATTCTTTCACGTACCACACGTTCCATTCTGGATAATCCTATACGAAACTGATTCTGTAACAACTCTCCAACAGAACGTAATCGTCGATTACCAAGATGGTCAATATCATCCGTGTGCCCAACATTATATAGTAAATTAAAGAAGTAACTAATGGATGCTAAAATATCCGCTTGAGTAATATGCTTTATACTCTCTTCAACATCAGCATTTCCAACTACGTGTAATTCCCTTTCACCCTCAGGGTCAGTAGGATCAAGGATTTTAATGGATTGTACAGTTATATCTTCGTCAAGTACGCCATTATATAACGTAACTTCCTTTGTGTTTAACTTGTTTTCTTTTCCTTCTAAATAAGGAATTAATTTATTTAATAACTTACGATCTATTTTATCGCCTTTTTCACCTAAAACTTCTCCAGTTTCAGTATCAACTAGCGTTTCAGCTAAAGTTTGATTAAATAGACGGTTTTTAATACTTAATTTTTTGTTCATTTTATATCGTCCGACATGAGCAAGATCATACCTCTTCGGATCGAAAAAGCGAGATATTAATAAACTTTTAGCATTTTCGACAGTAGGTGGTTCACCTGGACGTAATCGTTCATATATTTCTAGTAAAGCTTTTTCAGTTGTTTCAACGTTATCTTTTTCTAACGTGTTTTTTAAATATTCATTTTCACCTATAAGGTCAGTAATTTCTTGATCTGTGTTCATTCCAAGTGCACGGAGTAGGACAGTGATTGGGAGTTTACGAGTTCTATCAATACGAACATAAACAACATCCCTTGCATCCGTTTCAAACTCTAACCAAGCGCCTCGGTTAGGGATAACGGTAGCAGTTAATCCACGTTTTCCGTTTTTGTCAATTTTCTCACTATAATAAACACTAGGTGAACGAACTAATTGGGATACAATGACACGCTCGGCACCATTAATAATAAATGTCCCTGTATCAGTCATCAATGGGAAATCACCCATGAAGACCTCCTGTTCTTTTACTTCTCCTGTCTGATTGTTTATAAGTCGAACTTTAACTCGAAGTGGGGCACTATAAGTAACATCTCTTTCCTTCGATTCTTCAACTGGATACTTAGAATCCCCTAAACTATAATCGACAAATTCGAGTGATAGATTTCCAGCAAAATCTTCGATCGGTGAAATATCCGCAAACATTTCTTTTAATCCTTCTTCTAAAAACCAATGGTAAGAAGCTGTTTGAATTTCGATTAAGTTTGGTAAATCTAATACTTCACTTATACGTGCATAACTTCGACGTTGGCGATAACGTCCATATTGAACTAGTTGACCTGTCAACTGCTTCACCCCTAAAATCAAACATTTTTATTTAAAAACCTGGCTATTGCCAAGTTTTAACGACAAATCCTTTGGCTGGTGGCACTTACGTTTTAAAAATTCCTTTATGGAAGCATTAAATTTCGCAAGTAGGAAAAGGCTTTTTTCCTATACCTCCAAAAATCTGTGATAACTAATACTTGTATTTTTATAAATTTTGAGTTATCATTTTTTAGAAATCAATAAAGGGTAACATTCATATAAATAGAAAAAAGGTTTTATTCTTAAAAACCTTCCCTATATATGCATGCAAACAACTAAACCTCTCTCAGATTCCTTTTAATGAGAGATGAAATGTTAATACATCTACTATTTATCCCATTATTGCCAACTTTTTTTATTGTATACTTACATTATTCAAAATAATAACTCTTGACAAAATAAATCCATTGTCGCATTGAAATATTATACCATAGTGACTTTACTGAGTCAACGAATAGACTACTTGATCGCACGAATGATATAATATCCTTTTTCCTTTTCAACTACCTCAACATTACTAAATAATGAAGATAGAAAAGTTATTGCAGAAGGAGCTCCTTGCTTTTTTTGTATAACGATCCACAACTCTCCCTTTTCCTTCAAGAAATCAAGGCTATCCTCAAAAAATGTATAAATCACTTTTTTTCCTGCTCGAATTGGCGGGTTCGTTATTATTGCTGCAAATGATTTCCTTTTAACATTCTCAAATCCATTACTCTGTTTCGCTAGTGCATTGGTTATTTTATTTTGGATTATATTTTCTTCAGCAAGTGAAACAGCACGCTCATTTATATCAACCATCAAGATATCTCGATTTTTATATTGGAAAGCTACCGAAATTCCAATTGGCCCATATCCACATCCTAAATCTAAAACATCCCCGCTAATATCTGGCGCGCGAAAACTTTCAATAAGTAGTTTCGTACCAAAATCTATTCCTTTTTTAGAAAAAACTCCTGAACTGGTCGTGAACGTGAAAGTATGATTATTTAATTTAACTTGCTTTGTTTCCGTTATGCTCTCTGATTGTGGATGTTCAGAATAATAATGATCAGATACCATATGATCCACCTGCTTTTTTTGTAGGGAAGATTTGTGAGGTATTTACATAAAAAGCTCGCCAAATACATGACGAGCTTTCACTTTTTTGCTTCCGTATCCTTCACAGGATGCTGTCGCTTTTTATCTTACTTAACTTCTACAGATGCTCCAGCTTCTTCAAGCTTAGCTTTTACTTCTTCTGCTTCTTCTTTAGAAACGCCTTCTTTAATAGCTTTAGGTGCTGAGTCAGTTAAGTCTTTAGCATCTTTCAAGCCTAGGCCAGTGATTTCACGAACCGCTTTAACAACTTTAATTTTAGACGCTCCTGCATCTGTTAATACAACATCAAATTCAGTTTGCTCTTCAGCACCGCCAGCATCTCCGGCTGCGCCACCTGCTACTGCTACAGGAGCAGCTGCTGTAACACCAAATTCTTCTTCAATAGCTTTAACTAATTCGTTTAATTCTAAAACAGACATTTCTTTAACCGCATCAATAATTTGTTCTTTTGTCATCTGTCTTTCCTCCTAAAAATAGTTTATTTATCGAACGACAACAGATTTATTCTGCTGCTTCTTCTTTTTGTTCTGCAATTGCTTTTGTAGCGTATGCTAAGTTACGGATAGGTGCTTGTAACACGCTTAACAACATAGATACAAGGCCATTGTAATCTGGTAATGTAGACAATTCTTTGATTTCATCTAAAGTCGCTACTTTCCCTTCAATGACTCCACCTTTAATTTCTAACGCTTCATGTTTCTTAGAGAACTCATGTAAAATTTTCGCAGGAGCCACAACGTCTTCTTTACTAAAAGCAATCGCTGTTGGACCAACCAGGCTGTCTTGTAGATCGCTTAGTTCCGTATCGGCAACCGCACGTCTAGACATCGTATTTTTATAAACTCTATAATCAATGTTATTATCACGGAGTTCTTTTCTTAGTGCAGTGATTTCTGCAACGTTTAAACCACGATAGTCAACTAATACCGATGATTGGCTTTCCTGAAACTTCTCTGAAATCTCATTAACAAGTTGTTTTTTTGCATCAAGTGTTCCCATTCGTACACCTCCTATGATTGTTAACCGTGTAATTGTGTTGTTTTCACTAAAAAATGCCTCCATTTAGACATGGAGGCATTATCATTATGAATTGTCATAATTTTAATAAACACCTCGGCAGGATATTAAGCAATAAAAGCACCTACTGTCTACGGTATAACATATTAATTTTAACCTAACTAATTATAATACACAGATTATTTACTGTCAAATTTTAACGTGCATATACAGATGCGTCCACTTTAATTCCAGGACCCATTGTAGATGTAACAGCAACGTTTTTAAGATACGTACCTTTTGATGATTGAGGCTTAACTTTTACAATTGTCTCTACAATTGTAGCAAAGTTCTCAATTAACTTTTCGTTATCAAAAGAGATTTTTCCGATTGGCACGTGTAAGTTGGATGATTTGTCGACACGATATTCTACTTTACCAGCTTTAATATCGTTAACGGCTTTTTCAACATCGAACGTCACTGTACCAGTTTTCGGGTTCGGCATTAAACCTTTCGGCCCTAATACTCGACCTAGTTTACCAACCTCAGCCATCATGTCTGGAGTAGCTACAATTACATCAAAATCAAACCAACCATTATTAATTTTACTAATGATATCTTGGTCCCCAATGTAGTCTGCTCCAGCAGCTTCTGCTTCTTTAATCTTTTCGCCTTTTGCAAAAACTAATACACGCTGTGTTTTACCAGTTCCATGTGGCAATACAACTGCTCCACGAATATTTTCGTCTGCTTTTTTAGGGTCTACTCCCAAACGGAAAGCAACCTCAACAGTTTCATCAAAATTCGCTTTGGAAGCTTCTTTTAAAAGCGAAACAGCTTCTTCGATACCGTATGTTTTATTACGGTCAACAAGCTTTGCAGCTTCTTGATATTTTTTACCTCTTTTTTTCAATTTCGTTCCTCCTTATTTGTGGTAGTAGCGGTTATACCTCCCACTTAGGTACAATGGGTCAGAAAACCCGGATCGCCAACCTTTATGGCGAAAGCCTTAGTTGACTTATGCAGTAATGATTTCTTATCTGCCAAGCAGATTAGTCTTCAATCGTAATACCCATACTGCGCGCTGTACCTTCAACCATACGCATTGCCGCCTCAACATCAGCAGCGTTTAAATCTTGCATTTTAGTTTCGGCGATTTCTTTAACTTTATCGCGCTTAACTGTTGCAACTTTATTTTTGTTCGGCTCACCTGAAGCCTTATCAATACCAGCAGCTTTTTTAAGTAAAACTGCAGCCGGTGGTGTTTTTGTAATGAATGTGAATGAACGATCTTCAAACACCGTAATTTCAACCGGAATAATCAATCCAGCTTGGTCTTGTGTTTGCGCATTAAATTCTTTACAGAATCCCATAATGTTTATTCCTGCTTGTCCAAGTGCCGGTCCTACTGGCGGAGCTGGATTCGCTTTCCCTGCAGGAATTTGCAATTTAACAATATTAATAACTTTTTTAGCCACGAGACACACCTCCTTATCGTCCGTGATGTGGTAATCGGTAGTTCGCTTTTGAGCGAATTCCCTCCCACTCATTTAGAGCATTTCTTCATAGAAGAATGCATAACATAAAAATTTTATCATGTTAGTTAAAAAAAAGCAATGTTTAATATGAACAATTACATCTTTTCTACTTGAGAAAAATCTAACTCAACTGGAGTCTCTCTACCAAACATATTGACATGCACTTTGATTTTCTGTTTATCAACATCTATATGTTCAATCGTACCCATAAAATTAGCGAATGGGCCGTCTATCACTTTTACATTTTCTTTTAATTCAAAATCTACTTTTACTGTTGAGTCAGCCATACCAATCCGCTTTAATAGTGTCTCAACTTCTTCAGGGAAAAGTGGTGTCGGCTTTGTCCCCTGGCCACTAGATCCAACAAAACCCGTCACACCAGGAGTATTCCGGACAACATACCATGAATCATCTGTCATGATCATTTCGGCTAGGACATAACCTGGAAAGAATTTCTTCATCGACGTTTTCTTCTTTCCATCTTTAATCTCTGTTTCTTCCTCTTCTGGCACAATTACACGGAAAATTTTATCTTCCATCCCCATTGTTTCTACTCGTTTTTCGAGGTTCATTTTCACTTTGTTTTCGTACCCTGAATAAGTATGGATAACGTACCAATTTGTTTCCATGATTTCCCTCCATCATTATTTTCTAACTATCTGAAAAACTATTTTTCACGAAACTATTTCTATTTATGGATCTCTAAGTTTTTAAAACCTACAAGCTTTCTCATGAAATACTAAATTTACGATGTAACGTACAACAAGCTTACTTTAGTAATAACTATATAGTAAGCGCTAAACGTCCTCGTGACATCTTGTTTAGATTTTACCGTTCTTTTCATTTCCCGAGAGAGGGCTTATTTATCCCACTTGTTGAAGTAGTTTTTCGTTTGAAACGTTAACAAATAATTCTTAATTATTTATAACTCAACTTTCGCAAATAAACCTCGGAAGTATTAGGAAGGTTAGAGATTCACTGCCTCAGTTGTATTTTCAATTAACTTGCTGCTTGAAAATAAACCTTTATTTCAAGATAATATTCCGTCACCGAATTTGATAAAAACTGCTCAGTAATTTCGAAAGGCGAATTTCTTACCGCTACGGAAATACACTCCGCTTTCCGCGGGCGGCTGGTGAGCCTCCTTAGGCTAAAGCCTTGCGGGGTCTCGCCTAGGCCTTCTATCCCGCAGGAGTCTACGTGTATTTTCTACGCTAGATGTGCTTGGTAACAACTCTACACATTTTGATATTACTATCATCAATGGTTGATTGAAGCCGGAGGGCAGTCGACTCCTGTGGGAACAGCACGAGTCTGAAGACCCCGCAGGAAGCGGTTTTTGCTTCCGAGGAGGCTGAAGCCGTGCCCACGGAAAGCGAACAGCCCGAAGGCGGAAATTAACGCTACGGTTTACTAGGTTTACAATTTTCACTACTGTACAAGTCTACGTTTTTTGCGCAAAACAGTTTTATCATAAGGTTTTTAAGATATCAAATGGAAGCATTTTTGAGTTAATCTACACACCTGTTTAAGCGAAAGTTTAGTTTATAAAATATCCCTTAAAAAAGACAATATTAAAAAACCCGTGTTTTCGGGTTTTTATATTGATCCTATTCTATATATTATTATAACATAATTATAAATTAATTATTCAAAAATGGCATATTATTTAAAATTTGTGTAATACCTAAGTCAACCACTGTAAAAAACAAAGCTACAAATGCAACCGTAACAATAACTGTTATTGTATAACTGACCAATTCAGATCCGCGTGGCCAAGTTACTTTTCTCATTTCCCTTGAGACATCTTTTAGAAATTTAAAAATATTCACCTTAATCCTCCAAATGCGCCTATTTCGTTTCTCTGTGCAAAACATGTTTATTACAATGTTTACAATACTTTTGAACGGATAACCGATCAGGGCTTGTTAATTGGTTTTTGTTTGTACTATAGTTTCTGTTGCCACAAATTGTACATGCCAATGTTATCTTCTTATTCATAACTTCACCATAATATTCATTCTATTATCTCTATAAAGATAGCATGGTTAAATTAAACTGTCAATAATAACCTATTATTAGCGTTTAGCATGTACCCCTGCCGATAGCGATAGCTGTTAGTTAATATGCAAAATCTTTCTCCTGTATCAGTTGCTCTACTTTTTTCTTTACTCTCTGTAAAGCATTATCTATTGACTTCTCTTGTCTATCCAATTGTTCGGCAATTTCTTCATATGTACATCCCTGAAGATATAAATAGAGCACATCCCATTCTAATCGCGTTAACGCTTTCATTAATTGGGCTTGTACATATCGGAATTTCTCTCTTATTACTAGAAGCTCTTGTGGGTCAATAGAATCTACACAGTATATCGTATCCAATAATCTTCTCTCTGAATTTTCATCGTTAACTGGTTTATAAATAGAAACATACGAATTTAGCGGTGTATGTTTTAGCCTGGTCGCCGATTTAATAGACGTTATAATTTGTCTAGTAATACACAATTCAGCGAACGACCTAAACGACGATCGTTTGTCCTTGTCATAGTCACAAATTGCTTTGTAAAGGCCGATTAATCCCTCTTGTACGACATCATCACGATCACTGCCAATTAAAAAATAAGTGTTCGCTTTTTTTCGAACAATTCGTTCATATTTTTTAATTAAATATTCTACTGCAGTCTCATTCCCTTGCTGAACATGTGATAAAACTTCCTCATCAACTAACGAACCAAACGGAACATTTCTCTCGAGTTGTTTAACAGTGCTCACGAATACTCCCCCTACTAGTAAAATTTAACAATTGCTTCTAGTTAAAGAGAGTATACAGTAAGAAGTTTAAAAGAGTCAATACCATTTTTTTCTTTTTTTACAATATTCGGATGAATTTGTGATAATGTTAGTATATCCCTTATTTTCCACGTCTCCATCTTTCTAGTTGTTCTCTCACATTCCCGTTCATATGAATTTTTATTTTAGGTCGTTCAATAGTTTGCTGTTGCAAATCGTCATTTATTGTTCTTTCCATGCTTTTAATTTCAATTAATAATTCGCGAGCAGAAATACGAAGCGCACCACGACTAAAAATGGTCCGTTGTTCTAAATAGTCAGAAGTTGCTACATACACATTATTTTTTACATTTTTCAAAGACTTTACAAGCCGTTCAATACACTCATCCGCAGTCTCATTTTCCCGAGTGTATATTATTTCTACACCGTTCACTGATTTCCTGCTTTCATTTCCTCTAACATATAATGCGTCAAAAACTATGATAACTCGACTTCCTGTGTATGCTCTATATTCGACTAAAATCTCTATTAATCGACTTCGAGCTAAGCCCATATCTTTTCTTTGTAGATGGTTTAACTCGTCCCATGCACCGATCACATTGTACCCATCAACAACAAGAACATCCATCAGTCTTCACCTGATAAATTTCTTTTTCGGTAGATTTCATACATTAATAAACCTGTAGCTACTGAAGCATTTAAAGAAGGTATCGAACCTTTCATTGGGATATGAATCGTCCAATCGCACTTTTCCTTAACTAGTCGGCTAATTCCCTTTCCTTCATTACCAATTACAAGAGCGATTGATGTTTCTCCATCCAATGAACGATAGTCTTTGGAACCTACTTCATCTGTTCCAACAATCCAAATGTTCTTCTTTTTTAACTCGTCTATCGTCTTTACAATATTCGTTACACGAGCAACCGGTATATGTTCAATAGCTCCTGCCGAAGTCTTAGCCACGATTTCCGTTAAACCTACTGCTCTACGCTTAGGTATAATAACCCCATGTACTCCAGTAGCATCAGCCGTTCGTAATATTGCACCTAAGTTATGTGGGTCTTCAATCTCATCGAGAATAATAATAAAAGGAGCTTCTTCTCTCTTGTCAGCAACAGATAAAATGGTATCAATGTCCGAATATTGATAAGCAGTCACATATGCAATAATTCCTTGATGTCGCCCTTTTGTAAGCTGATCAAGACGCTGCTTCGGAACCTTTTGTAAAACCGTATTTGCTTTTTTTGTCGCCGCTTGTAATTCTCTTTCCGTTCGATTATTTAATTGATCGGAAATGACTACTTTATTAATGGATCGCCCAGTTTGCAATGCCTCCATTACTGGATTTCTGCCGATAATTATTTCTTCATCCATGCTACCTTTCCTTCCTATTTATCTTTATCCTTATTTGTAATATATTGTATAGCTTCTGTGATCAGCTCATCAAGACGTGTCCTATTTTTTAATAAATAATAATAGCCAATTAGTGCTTCAAATGCCGTAGCATACCTATAGTCTTGAATCGACATATTTTTAGGGGTCGAACCCGATTTTGCATTTCGACCCCTTCTTACAACTGCCGCTTCTTCTTCATTTAATTTACCCTCATCAAGCCAATGATGAATGATTGCTGCTTGAGCTGAGGCAGCTACATATGTGATCGCTTTTTTATGCAATTCATTTGGCTTTACTTGCCCAGCTTCTATCAAATGGTGTCGAACATATAGTTCATATACAGCATCACCAACATATGCTAGAGCAAGACTGTTTAATTGTTTAACTTGAACACTCATTACCCTCTTCTCCAACGAACACCTTGATTGGTATCTTCTAGGATAATGTTTTTCTCTTTTAACAAATCACGAATTTCATCAGCTCTTCCGTAATTCCGTTCTTTCCTAGCTTTGTTTCTCTCAGCAATGAGGGCGTCGATTTCTTCATCAAGCAATTCTTCTTTCTCAAGTTTAATACCTAGTACACTTAGTAATGTTTTTATTTCGTCTTGGAAAGCTTGAATAATTTCATTTTCTGTTTGATTTTCTTCTAAATATAAATTTGCATCTCTAGTTAAATCAAACAACACAGTAATCGCATTAGCAGTGTTAAAGTCGTCGTCCATTGCTTTTTCAAAGGCTTCTCGGTGTTGTCGAATTTTGGAAAGCCAGTTGTCTTTATGATTACCTAATCCAGCACTCACATTCTTACGATGCTCTAAATTCGTATAAGCTGTAGTTATTCGCTCCAAACTGTTTTTGGCACTAAGTAAAAGATTGTCCGTAAAATTAATTGGATTACGATAATGGACACTTAGCATAAAAAACCGTAAAACCATTGGATCATATTTTTCAATTAAGTCTTTTGCTAAAATAAAATTCCCAAGTGATTTTGACATTTTTTCATCATTAATGTTCATGTATCCATTATGCATCCAATAGTTTGCAAAAGGCTGTTCATTCAGCGCCTCAGATTGAGCAATTTCATTTTCATGGTGGGGAAACGTTAAGTCTTGCCCACCAGCATGAATATCAATAGTATCCCCTAAATATTTTTTAGCCATTGCCGAACATTCTATATGCCAGCCTGGTCTTCCTTTTCCCCAAGGAGAATCCCAAGCAATATCATGATCCTTTGCTTTTTTCCATAAAGCAAAATCTAATGGGTCTTCTTTCTTTTCCCCTATTTTAATTCTTGCACCTGCTCGCAATTCATCAATCGATTGATCTGACAACTTTCCATAGTCTTCGAATGCTCTTGGCTTGAAATATACATCGCCTTCAACTGCATAGGCATACCCTTTATCAATTAACCCTGAAATAAAAGCAATAATGTCATCGATTGTTTCTGTTACTCGAGGATGATACGTAGCTTCTTCAACACCTAGATCTTTTACATCTTTTAAATAGGCATCAATAAAACGATTGGCAAGTTGTTGTACGTTTTCACCTGTTTTTCCCGCAGCATTGATTATCTTGTCATCCACATCTGTAAAGTTAAGCACGTATGTGACATGATATCCTTTATACTCGAAATATCTTCTTACTGTATCAAATACAATCGCAGGCCGTGCGTTTCCAATATGGATATAGTTATATACCGTAGGACCACATACATACATTTTAACTTCGCCATCTACAAGCGGTTTAAACAGCTCTTTTTCTTTTGTTAATGTGTTATAAATATTAATTGACATGCTCTCTTCCTTCCTTCAATTTCTTTACTTCCTCATTTAATGCATCTATTTCAGCTTGTAATTTTTTCATACGGTCGGAGATGGGATCCGGCAAAATATGGTGGTCTAATTTCTTTTGACTTACTTTTTTGCCATTTTGCTTTACGATTCGACCAGGTATTCCGACTACTGTCGAATTGTCTGGAACATCTTTTAAAACAACTGATCCTCCCCCTATTTTGGAGTTCTCCCCTACTGTAATCGATCCTAACACTTTTGCACCGGTGGCAATAAGGGCATTATCTTTTACAGTCGGATGTCGTTTTCCTTTTTCATGTCCAGTTCCGCCAAGGGTTACGCCTTGATAGATAGTCACATTATCTCCGATTTCACATGTTTCTCCTATTACAACTCCCATGCCATGGTCAATAAAGAATCTGCGCCCTATTACTGCACCTGGATGGATCTCAATTCCTGTAAAAAATCTGCTCACTTGAGAAATAGCTCGAGCAATAAAAAATAATTTACGCTTATAAAATGCATGGGCGACCCGATGTGCCCAAATTGCATGCAATCCTGAATATGTTAGAAACACTTCTATATAAGTGCGAGCCGCTGGGTCCTGCTCAAACACTACATCCATGTCTTCCCGCATCCGCTTAAAGATTCCCACTTTAAGTTCCTCCCTTAATAAAAATAAAAAGCGTCTCTATGTAAGGTACTTACACAGAGACGCTTGTTGCGCGCGGTTCCACTCTGTTTAGAGAAGAAATCTTCTCTCAACTTGATCTGGTAACGGTAGATAACCGCCGTTATATACTAATTTTCCATAACGGGACTCCGAGGTGCATGTTCAAAAGCATTACTTAGAATCACTTTCAGCCTAATGATGATTCTCTCTTGTTAAGCAATCAGCTTTTTACTTTTCCTCTTCACCATCTACATCAATATAAATAGCTTCCTGTAAATTTACTATATTATATTTTTAAGAAAATGTGAACTGTTTAATCCTCAATATCACTTAAAACGGTGTCTAATCTTGCTAAGACAACATCTTTTCCTAATAATTCAATCGCTTTAGGGAGTTCTGGTCCATGTGTCTGCCCGGTGGTCGCTACACGGATCGGCATAAATAACTTTTTACCTCTATGCTTAGTCTCTTTTTGAGTAGCTTTAATTTGCTCTTTTATATGATCAGCTGTGAAATCATCCAAGTGAATAAGCTTGTCGGTAAAGACTTGTAAAACCTCAACAACTTGCTCTTCAGCTAAAACCTCTTGAGCCGCTTCATCGTAATGAATATCCGTCTTAAAGAATAGATCCGTTAACTCTACAATTTCAGCGCCAAATCTTAATTGCTCTTGATACAGCGCAATTACTTCTTTTATCCAACGAAGTGTTTCTTCATCTGCATCCTTAGAAATTTTCCCTGCTTCTATTAAGTGAGGCAAGGTTAATTCAATCACTGTCTCAACATTTGCCTTCTTAATATACTCTCCGTTCATCCACTCTAATTTTTTAGAGTCAAAAATTGCAGCTGAAGTAGAAAGTCTTTGCGGATCGAATATGTCAATCAGTTGTTCTTTTGTAAATATTTCTTCTTCCCCGCCCGGTGACCAACCTAACAGAGTAATAAAATTGAACATTGCTTCAGGTAAAAATCCAAGCTTTTTATATTGCTCGATAAATTGCAAAATATGTTGATCTCGTTTACTTAATTTTTTCCTGTTTTCATTCAGAATAAGCGTCATATGACCGTATGTCGGTGCTTCCCATCCAAAGGCATCGTAAATCATCATCTGTCTAGGTGTATTTGAAATATGTTCTTC
Source organism: Pseudogracilibacillus sp. SE30717A (assembly GCF_037071985.1). NCBI lineage: Bacteria > Bacillati > Bacillota > Bacilli > Caryophanales > Bacillaceae > Pseudogracilibacillus > Pseudogracilibacillus sp. SE30717A. The sequence goes on from NZ_JAXHDF010000018.1 coordinate 43,289, forward strand.
CCCTCGTAATACATGGGTTATTTGCATTAAGTGATCATCAATAGCAACCGCGAAATTATACGTTGGAATACCATCTTTTTTTACGATCACCCAGTCACCATAATCACTTGATTCAATGGAAATATTCCCTCGTACCATGTCACGAAACGTATATGTTTTATTTTGTGGCACGCGTAATCGAATTGCAGGTTTCCTGCCCTCTTGTTTAAATGCTTCAATTTCTTTTTGAGACAGATTTGCATGTGCCCCTGAATATTTTGGGACTTGTCCATTCGCGCGTTGTTCTTCTCTTTCCTGCTCTAATTCTTCTTCTGTCATATAACATTCATATGCCAAATCTCTCTCTAACAGATCGTCAATATACTTTTGATAGATATCTAAACGTTCCATTTGACGATATGGCCCGTAATCTCCACCAATATCTGCGCCCTCATCCCATTCAATACCGAGCCATTTTAAATAGGTTAATTGGCTTTCTTCTCCACCTTCAACATTTCTTTTAGCATCTGTATCTTCAGTTCTGATAATAAATTTCCCGTCAAAATGTTTTGCATATAAATAATTAAATAATGCGGTACGTGCATTCCCAATATGTAAATCTCCAGTTGGACTAGGTGCGTATCGTACCCGTATTTCTTTCGCCATTATTGTTCCCCTCTCTGTAATGTATCGAATGACTTAACTAGCATATCAATGTATCAAAAATAAATACCAATCTTATTATATATTATTTAGTTAGAAAACTTAACTTATCGCCAAGCCTTTATGGTGAGACTTTAGCAGGAAGAAAGGAACTATACTTTCTTACCGCCAATAAAAAGCGATAACATACGCTGTTATCACCTTTTATTTTCTTATTAAGTTATACCGTTTTTACAATGCTTTTTCAAGTAATTTTGGCTTTGCAAAAATCATTCTGCCAGCTGAAGTTTGTAAAACACTCGTAATAAGTACTTCAATTGTTTTTCCGATATGATCTCTTCCGTCTTCAACAACAATCATCGTACCATCGTCTAGATAGGCAATTCCTTGTCGTTGCTCTTTTCCATCTTTAATAACTTGCACTACGAGTTCCTCTCCTGGTAATACAACAGGTTTAACTGCATTGGCTAAGTCATTAATGTTGAGTACAGAAACGCCTTGAAAATCACAAACTTTATTTAAATTAAAATCATTGGTCACGACGACACCATTGATCAGCTTAGCAAGTTTAACTAACTTACTGTCCACTTCCTGAATATCCTCAAAATCGCCTTCATAGATTTCTACTTGTATGTTTAATTCCTTTTGAATTCTGTTTAGAATGTCTAGCCCACGGCGACCACGATTTCTTTTTAACACATCAGATGAATCCGCTATATGCTGAAGCTCTTCTAGAATGAATTGAGGAATGACAATCGTTCCTTCTAAAAAATTCGTTTGGCATATATCAGCAATGCGCCCATCAATAATGACACTCGTATCTAATATTTTTGGTTTTAATTCATCTTTCTCTTCTCTCTCTTCATCTAAAGCCTGTTTCCGAGCTTTATCCTTTCGAGAGATAGACAGTAGGTTCATAAATTCCTCTCTTCTTCTGAAACCAACTTGGAAACCTAAGTAACCAATAATGATCGTTAGGAATAAGGGAACAATTTCTGATACAATTTTTAAACCAATATCCTGAATCGGTATGTTAATCAAATACGCTACAACTAATCCTAATATAAGTCCAATTGTTCCAAAGAATAAGTCCACAACCGGTATCTTGATTAAACCTTCTTCTATCCATTTCAAGAATCCAACAACATAATCTGCCAGTAAGTAAGTTAAAATAGAAAATATAATAGCACCTAGCACAAGACCAAAGTATGGGGATGTGAACCAATTAATATCTGTAATATTTAATAGTTGAATAATAGTTGGGAGATATAAAAATCCTAAAGTACCTCCAGTTATGATAAAAAATACGTGCACAATTTTTCGTAACATACATAGTACACCTCCTTAACCTTTAGTATTACCCTTTTTATAACATTCTAATCATTAAGAAAGAAATTGATGAACATATACAATAAATAATAGCATAGCCTTATTTCTTAAGTCAATTTAACAAAACAATAAATTCTATCATACTATAATTTCTTTGTCAATAATATGACGAACTTTGTTACATTGTGTAACCTTCATTCTGTTCATTAGTATGCAAGCCATATCGTAATGCTTCATGTACAGTCTTCACTCCGATGACTTCGATCCCATTCGGGTAATTCCAACCATCTAAATTATTTTCTGAACAGATTACTCTCTTGAATCCCAGCTTTGCTGCTTCTTGTACACGTTGTTCGATCCTGGATACACGTCTAATTTCTCCAGTTAATCCAACTTCGCCAATAAATATATCTTCTGGATTTGTCGGCTGATCTCGGAAACTCGAGGCAATACTAATTGCAATAGATAAATCGATTGCCGGCTCATCAAGTTTAACTCCACCGGCCACTTTAATATATGCATCTTGGTTCTGTAACATTAACCCTACACGTTTTTCTAAAACAGCCATAAGTAACGGAACCCTGTTTGAATCTACACCTGTTGCCATCCTTCTTGGATTTCCAAAGCTTGACGGAGAAATTAAAGCTTGGATCTCAACTAATACAGGACGTGTGCCCTCCATAGATGCAACAACGGTAGAACCTGATGCCCCACGAGAACGCTCTTCCAAAAATATTTCTGATGGATTAAGAACTTCTTGTAATCCTAATTCTTTCATTTCAAAGATACCCATTTCGTTTGTACTCCCGAAACGATTTTTTACCCCTCTTAAAATGCGATACGTATGATGCCTTTCTCCCTCAAAATATAAAACAACATCAACCATATGTTCCAGCATACGTGGACCAGCAATCGCACCTTCTTTAGTTACGTGACCTACGATGAAAATAGGGATTCCTTTTGTTTTAGCCAACTTCATAAGTTCCATCGTACATTCTCTCACCTGTGACACACTTCCTGGTGCACTCGTCACTTCTTCCTTAAATATAGTTTGAATAGAATCCACCACTACAAAAGCCGGTTTTAATTGTTCGATATGAAGTAAAATATTATGGAGATTTGTCTCTGCTAAAACATATAATTCTTCTTCATCCATTCCAAGTCGATTTGCTCTTAACTTCGTTTGTTGTAATGATTCCTCTCCAGATATATATAAGACACGTAATTTTTTGCTAGCAATTTGAGCAGAAGTTTGCAAGAGGAGAGTAGATTTACCAATTCCAGGATCTCCTCCAATTAATACAAGAGAACCTGGTACGATTCCGCCACCGAGGACTCGGTTAAACTCTTTCATTGAAGTAGTTATACGCTCTTCTTTCTCATACTCTATTTGATTCATCTTTGTTGGTTTACTAGCTTGTCCACTTGGAGAAACTCCGACTCCTGCTGCTCTTTTTGGTTGTTTTACTTCTTCTACAAATGTGTTCCAATTATTACAATTCGTACACTTTCCCATCCATCTTAATGATTCATACCCACATTCTTGACACATATATACAGTTTTTCGTTTTGCCATTTATTCCATCCTTTCAAGCAATTGCGCTCGCGAATAAAGCGGTTCTCATAAGTTAAATATGTCAATTTGCAAAAAAAGCTAGCGATCTAATCACTAGCTTTTAAAAACATCTTGTAAAAAGTTAAGGTAAAACAATAAAGTCGCCTTTACTATTTAATCCTATTTTTACATTCTGCCCTTTTTTAATGGTTCCTTTTAATAACTCTTCAGACAGTAAATCCTCAATATTTCGTTGAATAGAGCGACGAAGTGGTCTTGCACCATATTCAGGGTCAAATCCTTCTTCCGCAATTTTTTCAATGGCCCGATCAGTTATTGTGAATTTAATTTCTTGCTCAGCAACACGATGTCGGACTTGTTCAATCATTAGTTTGACTATATCCTTCATATGTTTCTTCTCTAATGAATGGAAAACAATCGTCTCATCGATACGGTTTAAAAATTCAGGTCTAAATGTCTTTTTCATTTCGTCCATTACTTTTGATTTCATGTCACTATGTTCCTGCTTATCATCACCCAAATTAAACCCTACAAATCGATTACGCTTCAGTTCACTTGCACCCACATTGGAAGTCATAATTAGAACAGTATTTCTAAAATCTACTAAACGTCCTTTTGAATCTGTTAATCGGCCATCTTCAAGTACTTGCAGTAAAATGTTAAACACTTCTGGATGAGCTTTTTCCACTTCATCAAGTAAGACGACAGAATATGGTTTGCGACGTACTTTTTCTGTCAGTTGACCGCCTTCTTCATATCCTACATATCCTGGAGGTGAGCCAACTAAACGAGAAGTCGAATGTTTCTCCATATATTCCGACATATCAATCCGAATCATCGCATCCTCATCGGCAAACATCACTTCCGCAAGTGCTCTAGCAAGTTCCGTTTTACCAACTCCAGTTGGACCTAAGAAAATAAATGAACCAATTGGCCGTTTAGGATCTTTTAATCCAGCACGTGCCCGTCTGATTGCTTTTGAAATTGCATTTACCGCTTCACTTTGACCGATAATGCGATTATGCAATACTTCTTCCATATTTAATAGACGATCACTTTCATCCTTAGTAAGTTTCACTACAGGAACACCAGTCCACGTTGAAACTACCATAGCGATATCTTCTTCTGTTACTTCTAAGTTTTCTTTTCCTTGTTGTTCTTTCCACTCATTTTTAGTTTTTTCCACTTCTTCTCTTAACTTTTGTTCTTTATCTCTAAAAGCTGCGGCCTTTTCAAATTCTTGACTAAGCACAGCAGAATCCTTTTCTTGACGAATTTCTTCAAGCTCTGTTTCTAATTCTTTTAAATTTGGTGGTATCGTATACGATTTTAATCGAACACGCGAACCAGCTTCATCAATTAAATCAATTGCTTTGTCCGGCAAGAAACGATCAGTAATATACCGATTGGAAAGTTCTGCAGCGGCTTCAATTGCACCGTCTGTAATTGTTACACGGTGGTGAGCTTCATATCGATCACGTAGCCCTCTTAAAATTTGTGCTGTCTCTTCAATTGTTGGTTCGTCCACTTGAATCGGTTGGAATCTTCTTTCCAATGCTGCATCTTTCTCAATATACTTTCTGTATTCATCTAAAGTTGTTGCTCCTACACATTGTAATTCACCACGGGATAAAGAAGGTTTTAATATATTAGATGCATCAATTGCCCCTTCAGCCCCACCAGCTCCTATCAATGTATGAAGCTCATCGATAAATAAGATAACATTCCCAGCATTTCTTATTTCATCCATCACTTTTTTAAGCCTGTCTTCAAACTCACCACGATATTTTGTACCCGCTACAACCGTTCCCATATCCAATGTCATCACACGTTTATCGCGTAACGTTTCAGGAACTTCATTATTTACAATCTGATGAGCAAGGCCTTCAACTACTGCTGTTTTTCCAACTCCTGGTTCACCGATTAAAACAGGATTATTTTTCGTTCTTCTACTTAAAATTTGAATGATACGCTCAATCTCATCATCTCTTCCAATAACCGGGTCAACCTTCCCTTCCCTAGCACTTGCAGTCAAATCCCTTGCAAGTGAATCTAATGTAGGAGTATTAACATTTGCCGATTGTCCTCTACTCTGTTGACCAGATTGAGATTCATTACTACCCAATAATTGTAGCACTTGCTGCCTTGCCTTATTTAAACTTACATCTAAATTATGCAGGACGCGAGCAGCTACACCTTCTCCTTCACGAATTAAGCCAAGCAGTATATGTTCTGTTCCTACATAGGAATGGCCAAGCTTGCGTGCTTCATCTTGCGAAAGTTCAACAACCTTTTTAGCTCGTGGGGTATAATGAATTGATTTCATCGGTTGATTGCCTTTTCCAATTAACTTCTCAACCTCTGCTTGAATTTTTCTAACTTCAAGTCCTAGTTCTTTTAATGCTTTTGCAGCAATTCCATCTCCCTCACGAATAAGACCGAGTAAAATATGCTCCGTACCAATATTATGATGTCCCAGCCTGATTGCTTCTTCTTGCGATAATGCTAATACTTTCTGAGCTCTTTCTGTAAATCTTCCAAACATCATACACGTTCCCTCCTACTTTTGTTCCAACATTAACCTTTCTCTAATTAACGTAGCACGTAAAACATCACGTTCACTTGAGGTTAAAATTTTATTTGCATAATGCTGTAAAAAACCCGGTTGGGTTAATACCATTAATTCATTTAAAATACTATGCGATATATTTTTAATTATCCCTAAGTCAATACCCAATCTCAGACTAGATAATCGTGTTGCTGCCTCTTTTGATTCCATAATTCTGCTATGTTTTAATATACCATATGAACGAAAGATCTGATCTTGCATTCTAATTTCTGAACGTTGCATTAAACGACTGCGGGCATCCCGCTCCTGCTCAACCAACTTGGCAATAATGCTCTGTAAATCTTGCACAATATCTTCTTCGGATTTACCTAATGTAATTTGATTCGATATTTGAAAAATGTTTCCAAGAGCCTCACTGCCCTCACCATAAATACCTCGAACTACAAATCCTAACTGGTTAATTGCTGGAATCATCCGGCTAATTTTCTTTGTTAAGACTAAAGCAGGTAGATGAATCATAACAGAAGCTCTCATCCCTGTTCCTACATTCGTTGGACAACTAGTTAGATATCCTTTTTGTTCATCAAACGCATAATCAATTTCTTCTTCAAGCCAGTCATCAAGTAAGGAAGCCTCATTTAAAGCAGTTGTTAATTGAAAACCTGGAAAATATAATTGCATCCGGATATGATCTTCTTCATTTATCATAATTGAAACTTGCTCATTATCTGCTACAAGAGCTGCGGCTGATCTTGCTTTTGCTAGGTATGGGCTAATCAAATGTTTCTCAACTAAAACTCTTTTTTCAATATTACTTAAATCGGTAATCTCAATTAATTCGAAATTCTTATATTGCCCATATGACGTTTGATGAAAGTTTTGTTTAAAAAAGTTAGATACTCTTTTTAAGTCTTTTTCATCAGCAATAATTGGGAAAATTTCATCTTGAAAATTTCGAGCTAAACGAATTCGCGTACTTAAGACGATATCATTTTCTGGGCCTTCTTCTCGCATCCAAGGGCTTATTGCTTCATCCATAAACTGTTCAAAACTCATGAATGATCACCCTCTTTCTCTGTCTCTAGGCTTTTAATTTTATCCCTTATAATTGCGGCCTTTTCAAATTCTTCTTGTTCAATTAGTTGCTGTAATTGTTGTCGGTATGACTCCAACTCTTTTTTGGTATGCAGATGGACTCCTTTTCGTTTAGGTATTTTCCCAATATGTTTTGTATTTCCGCTATGGACTCTTCGGAAAATAGAGTCTAATTTAAGTTTAAAAGCACTATAACAATCAACACAGCCAAACTTTCCAATTCGTTGAAAATCATCAAACGTAATCTTACATTTTGGACATTGTAGTTCTTCAATTTGCTTAAAAATATTATCATTTTGCAGCTCTAATTGCGAGGAACCAAAATTAAAGAGCCCTGTTAGTAAGTCATGCAAAGAGTATGTTTCTTCCATTTGATTTATATACCCCTTTTTTGCTGCACAAACTTCACATACTTTTATTTCAGTCTTTTCCCCATTAATAATTTGAGTAAAATATAGAGTAGCGGGGCGCTTCTTACATTCACTGCATGTCATCCCATATCTCTCCCCTATTACTTATTTATATATTTAAGTGTCGTTAGGATTGCAGTTAATACACGTGCACGAAGTTGATCACGCTCAGGAAGTGCTATAGCCAATGTTTCTCTATCAATTGCACTAATAATTAATTTCTCTTCCCGACGTGTAATAACCTTTTTTTCAACAAGCCTTTCTAATACATCAATAGCCGCCTGCTGAGAAACTTTTGGATTAATCATCTTAATAATATCATTAATTAGTTCAAATTCATTTTGATGTTCTATACGTATTATGCGAATATATCCTCCACCCCCACGTTTACTCTCAGTTATATACCCTTTTTCTATTGTAAAACGCGTATTTATTACATAATTTATTTGTGAAGGAACACACTGAAACTGGTCCGCGATTTCACTTCGCTTAATTTCCACCATCTTTTTTTCATTAGCATGTAGAGTTTGTTTTAAATATTGTTCTATGATATCAGAAATGCTCATTACTTACACCCCTTCCCCTGCTTTGACCTCTTTATCATTATTTATTTAATTCTTTATCTTTAATCGCATTTATAATATTTGACTTTGACCATATTTGACTATAATTATATTATACGATAATTATTAATGGATTTAAAGATATTTCCTTCACTATCTTTGACAAAATGTCTAAATATAAACATTAACTTCCTATTTTAATTTCTTAATCCTACTATGTTGCATTTCATCTACTTATTTAAGTATACTTCTTACTTGTTTTTCGACTTTATTCGATTACATCTTCATAATGATTGGATGGTGAAGTACATATATTTCTCTGTTTTTCCGTATTTTATTTAAGAGCGGACTAGTTAAAAAGAGATATTTGCATTATGTAACAATAAAAAAACAGTCTATCTACATTAAAGTAAATAGACTGTTTTTGATT
>NZ_JAXHDF010000019.1:0-18325 GCF_037071985.1 Pseudogracilibacillus sp. SE30717A
TAAAATAGATTTAAATGACAACAGAAACTAATATACCATACTTCTTTTACCGTTGCAACAGGAATATACATATTTATTTAATAATGCTCCTTTTATTTAATAGCTTATTCATAATTTTAAGCTTGTTTCATATATTAGAATATCAGTAATTGAAAAGGCACTAAGGAGGTTTGTCATGAATCATTTTTACACCATTAATTTCACAAAAAAGAAACGTCTCTTTATCATCATATTACTAGGATTTTTAACTGCCTTATTTATAATTATTCAACCAACTCGTTTTCTGTATGTATTTTCTAAAGATCAACATACAGCATTGACAAAAGGCGATGTTAACGCTGATCAGTTGGCAATCACCTTTAATATTAGTTGGGGAGAAGAAAAAGTATTTGAAATTTTAGACGTACTAAAAAAACAAAAAATAAGAGCAACATTTTTTGTCAGTGGGGAATGGGCAGAACGACATCCGCAAATCTTGGAGAAAATTGCTGAGGATAAACATGAAATAGGAATGTTAGGATATCGATATAAAAGTTACTTGGACCAAGAAGTAGATCAAGTGAAAAAAGATATAACGTACGCTAAACAAATATTTAAAAAATTAGGCTTTGATGATATAAAATACATTCGCCCACCTAGTGGCCATTTCAATAAAGAAATAATTGATTTAGCGGAAGACCAAGGGTTGGAAGTGATCCATTGGAGCGTTAATCCTAATGATTGGGAAAATCCCGGAACAAATAAAATAATCGACTCTGTAATGGAAGAGACAAGTAGCGGTGATATTATTCTATTACATGCATCAGATTCGGCGAAACAGACTGCTAAGGCCTTAAATAAAATCATCCCAAATATAAAAAAGAAAAAATTAGAATTAGTTACGATATCAGAATTAACCTCAGGAGTTAAAGCAGAAGAAAAGCTAGTCGATTAATTCGGCTAGCTTTTCTTCTGCTTAATTTGTTTTTTGTACAGCATTTTTCTTTTTTAACTCTCTTGCTTTTCTTCTTTCCTCTATGCGACGTATATGTTCCTCATCACGTTTCGTAACTTCATGTAATACTAAAATTTGATATGAACTAGCCGCTAAAACCGGGGTCAGCATTAAAAGAATGTAATCAACATCCCCAGCTCTAAGAACAAGAGATAATTCCAAAGCCGTTACAACTACCATTAAAAATAAGGTCGGGATAAATCCAGTCTTATTTGTTTGTTTTACTTTCAAACGAGCAATAATTACTCCATACACGAGAATCACTAATGTCATCACGATATAAAAGAGTATAGACACATTACTCTCTGCTGCTTTATAAGAGAAGTATACTAAATCAAATACTGCAAATAAGATAAGAAGTATTTGAACGGTCGGCCAAAATGAGCGAAAAAACCCTTGGCCAAAACGATGTATAAATAAATAAGCAAAAAAGCCTGTCTGACTTACAACAGTGAAAACAAGTGCTATTCCAATAAAGAATAAAATAAGTCCGATAAGTTCCATTCCGTCAAACGGACGAAGTACCTTTACGTATTCATCCCATTTAACAAAAAAACTTGTTAAAAATCCAACGATACCACCGATCAAAAGTGTCTTAAAAAACATATTTACAAGCTTACGACTATTCACATCTATCCTCCCAATCCATGTGGATTATACAATATCCCATTTTACCATGAACACAGTTTTTTTTCTTGTTATTGTGCATATTATTCACCATGTTTCTACATATTAAAAGTAATAAGGGAGGCAAAGTAGTATGACTCGTTTCTTCTTAACGGCTATCATATGTACCGTAACAATTTCATTAGCAAGCTGTGGCAATAATAATGCTGCAAAGCAAGATCTAGACTATGATCAGACAAAAAAGATGGTTGTTGATATTTTACAAACAGAGGACGGTAAGAAGGCTCTTCAAGATATAATAACCGATGATAAAATGAAACAACATTTAGTTATGGAATCAGATGTAGTAAAGGAATCCATAACCCAGGCACTTGTTTCTGAAAAAGGAGCCGAAATGTGGAAAAAATTATTTGAAGATCCAACTTTTGTTGAAAGCTTTAACCAATCCATAGCCGAAGAGCAAAAAAAACTTTTTAAAAGTTTAATGAATGATTCTGAATTTCAAAAACAGATGCTGGAACTTTTACAAGATCCCGAAATGTCAAAACAAACTCTTACAGTAATGAAAAGCCAACAATTTAGAGAACATCTTGAGGAAACAATTCAACAAACATTAAACACACCAACTTTCAAAGCGAAAATGCAAGATATACTTTTAAAAGCCGCTGAAGAAATGCAGAAGCAGGAAAAGTCCGATAAGGGTGGACAAGGTGGAGAAGGCGGTAATCAAGGAGGCGGCGGAAATGGTGGCGGAGACGGTGAAGGTGGAGGCGGAGGTGGACAATAAAAGAAAAAACTCTAGTATCCCAAAAAAGGTATCTAGAGTTTTTTTGTTTTATTCTTCTAATTGTGCGACAACTTTTGCAGCGATGCGATGATACTCTTGTCCATTGGGATGATCTTCTTGATAAACTGCAGGCGCAAAAATATCTTCTTCCTCATACGGTTGTTGTAAGGATAAGCGTCCGAGCACTTTAGTTCGAAGTTCTTCAGCTAAGCGGTCGCCCCCTCCTCTGCCAAAGACATATTCTTTCTCACCTGTTTTCTCACTTTGGAAATAAGACATATTTTCAACTACACCGAGGATTGTATGGTCTGTTTTTAATGCCATCTGACCCGCACGTGCAGCTACAAATGCAGCTGAAGGATGTGGTGTTGTAACGATAACTTCGCTACAACTTGGCAATAATGCATGAACATCCATTGCGATATCACCAGTACCCGGTGGTAAATCGAGAAGTAAATAATCCAAATCTCCCCATTCAACTTCCCGGAAGAAATTATTCAACATTTTTCCTAGCATTGGTCCCCGCCATATGATTGGCGAATTATCTTCCACAAAAAAGCCCATAGAAATTAATTTAACACCAAATCGTTCTACCGGAATTATTTTTTCACCTCTAACAACAGGTTGCTCTTCTACTCCCATCATTTCAGGAATACTGAAACCATAAATATCTGCATCTATAATCCCGACTTTTTTCCCTAATCGTGCCAGAGAAACTGCTAAGTTTACGGTTACAGTCGATTTACCTACCCCACCCTTTCCACTTGCTACAGCGACAAAATGAGGTTGCTTCTCTCTTCCAAGTATAGAAGTATCCTCTTGTGCTTGAGCTGGTTGGAGTCTTTGGATAACTTCATCAGGTAATTGCTCAAAACGTAGACCAACCGTTCTTGCTCCATTTCTCTTTAAAATAGAAACAATTTCTTGTTGTAATTGCATTTGTTCTGCAGTATTTGGTTTTCCAATTGCTATCTTCACACTGACATGCTTTTTTTCTTCACGGACTGTAACATCCACGATGCCGCCTGTTTCTTCAAACGATGTATGTAAAAATGGATCTTTAACTGGGTTGAGAAGTTTTATTACTTCTTCTTTTGTTAACATAAAACACCATCCCTTATTACTTATAAATAGTACAATCAATTAAATTCAGTATAACATAAATCACATGAAATCTAAGTGATATGAATTATATGGTATACCTGTATAGTCCTTTATTCATCCTTTAATTCATTCTCTTCTATTTCTTCGGTAACATATCGAATAATTCCTTTGTAAATACTAGCTGACATTTGGTCTTGATATTTTTTATCTTTCAGCAATTCTAGTTCTTCATCATTTGATAGGAATCCAATTTCCACTAGAGCTCCTGGGACCTCTGCATGCTTTAATAAATAAACATGATTAATTGATAATGGTAAACGATTTGTATTTTCCAAATTACGAATAATTTCTTCTTGAATCATCGTTGCCAAATGTTTATTTTCAGGAAAGCTAGGATAATAAAAAGTTTGAGCACCAGACCACCGACCAGATGGTAGTGAATTCAGATGAATCGTTATAAAAAAATCCGGTTCTTGCTCATGAATAAATTTGAGACGATTGCGAATATCTTCTGACTTCCTTCTTCCCTTAAAATCTTCGCCTGCCAAATCTTTATCTTCTTCTCGGGTGAGATAAACTAATGCTCCTGCTTGCTGTAAATAATCTCGAGTTTGTTTTGCCACATTAAGAGCTATCTCTTTTTCATTTGTATTATCTTTACCGACAGCCCCTCCATCCGGCCCTCCGTGACCGGGATCAATTACAATGATTTTTCCTGCTAAAGGAAGTGGAACTGTTCTCCACATTAGTTCCCCTTTATAAATTGGAAATTTAATAAGCAATAGTAAAATAATGAGTCCTAAAAACCATAATGTTATCTTCCAATACCTTTTCATCTACTTATCTCTCCCTAATCTCTATTACTTTATTTTATGAGGAGGATTTTATGATATGACAGCTTGTTCGACTTTAAGTTATGGTTATAATTCCTAGCTTTGTGGTATAATATATGCAAACTTAACAAGCAAAAAAAGCTCATATTAGTTAAAGAAATAGCTATTATTAATGTGAAATTTTATCCATTATGTTGTTCGTTAGGAAAAGAGGGTGATGTTGATTGACTAAAAAATTGTGGTTCCAAGTTGGAGTAGGGATTTTAATAACCTTATTTATCATTAAATATGTCGTTGAGGTAAATTGGATTTTTGCCCCCATATTGATCGTTTTAAAAACTATCTTTCTACCAATTTTAATAAGTGGAGTTCTATTTTATATTACGGTTCCAATTCAAACTTTTTTAGAAAAGAGAAAAGTACCTCGCTGGGGAAGTATTACGTTTATTTTACTATTATTAATTGCAGCAATTTGGGCTGCGATCGCCATTGTTGGGCCACCTATTACCCATCAAGTAAATAATTTAATAGAAAATGCCCCAATGTTTATCCAAGAAGCAAACCATTTTATTATTCAGCTATTTCAGCAGACAGGAAGCTTGCCTGGTTGGTTAAATGATACCGTTACATCAGCAACTGAATCGCTTCAGTCAATATCTGTTAAATTTGGTAAATGGATCGTTCAATTTTTACAATCCATTATTCAAGGTACACTGATTTTAGTACTAGTTCCGTTTTTCCTATTCTTTATGTTAAAAGATCATGAGAAATTTTTACCTTTTGTAACTCAATTTTTCTCGGGTGAAACTAAAAGTTGGCTTACAAAGACATTAAAAGATATTGATGAAGTTCTAAGCTTGTATATTCGAGGACAAATTTTAATCAGTACGATACTAGCAACTTTATTATTTATTGGATATTTAATTATTGATCTTAATTTCGCCTTATTATTATCAGTATTTGCTTTGTTTATGAATGTAATTCCGTTTATTGGACCATGGATCGCTTTTATTCCTGCATTAATTATTGGAGTGATTCAAGATCCTATGATGGTTGTCTGGGTATCATTAACAACATTAATTGCTCAACAAATTGATTCTAATTTAATTACTCCAAATGTTATGGGTAAAACATTAAAGATTCATCCATTAACTATTATTACTGTATTGTTTGCTGCTGGTAGTCTTGCCGGATTTTTAGGAATTCTTTTGGCAGTGCCTGGATATGCAGTCGGAAAGGCAATCGTTTCAAATATTTATGAGAAACGAAAAGCGATAAAAGAAACTGCTAATAAAACAATATAAAAGTTCCCTTTTCATTTGAACCACTTCTTTTCACAGAGGTGGTTTTTTCAAAAGGAGGAATTTAAAATGGTCAACTTGCAGGAATTAGTGAATGCACTAGATAAAGAATTTAGCATCGAAGAATATGGTGAAGATGCTGCATTCAGTCGATTCATCCCTCAAGTTTATGACACAGTGAGTTATAATTGGAAAGCTAGCTTTGAAAAAGAATTTACTGAATTATTTAATGGACTAATGATTCGCGGAAGCAGCATAGTAAAAAAAGTTTTTTTAGCTGTTTTTCCAACTGATCATGTATTAAAAACTTTTATACAAAACGCAGCACAAGAAGATTTATTATTTATGCACCATCCATTGCTAATGGAATGCGGATATCCTCAAGGTCAATGGGGCAAAGGGTTCGTTCCGATACAGTCATCCTTCATTGAGCAAATAAAAGAGAAACAATTATCTATCTATACTTACCATCTAACAATGGATTCTCATAAGACATTAGGAACTAATATAGCAATCGCAAAGCAATTAAATGCAACTGTGCTAAACGATAAGAACTTAGAGTCCACAAATGAATATATACTGTATGCAACAATAGCTCCTACTGAAACCTCTACATTCATTGATGCAATTAAAAAGGATCTTTCATATTCCTTATGTAAACTTTGCTGGAAAAAATCACAGAAACATTCACAAAATAGCAATTGTAGCCGGTTGCGGAGATGTAGTTGACTGGATGAAAGAAGCAGAGAAAAACGGGGCTCAAGCATATCTTACTGGCGAAATTCACTGTCATATAAATAACGAATATGGATTGAAAAAATACAAAAATGAGAAAATATATTTCAAAAACTCGCATGGCGTTAATCGGTGTTTCTCATTCTGCCTCTGAATTTCTTGTCCATAAAACATTAATGAAAGAATGGTTTGAGACAAATTTTAACCTTCAATCGATTGTTATCCCACAAGAAAAATGGTGGTTATAAAATAGAATGATATATAAAATGCATGCGCTATAAAGTTCTTGGCAAAATCATGTTTACTATTTTATTAATATAGGATTTAACAGAAGCTATAAATAATAAAGAACTAACAAGGGGGCGGAATCGTAATGCTAAAAGTAAAACCTTTAGATGATTTCGATTATGATTTAATTAAAGAAGCAGAAAAAGTAATAGAAAAAAATTATCGATATGGTCGACATCATATTGGCGCAGCAGTGAGGACAGTATCTGGTAACATTTTTTCAGCCGTACACGTAGAAGCAAATGTTGGAAGAATAACTGTATGTGGAGAAGCAATGGCTATTGGCAAGGCAATATCGGAAGGATACCACAAATTTGATACCATTGTAGCTGTTGCCCATCCTCATCCTCATGAAAAAATAGAGAAATGTTGGGTAGTAGCACCTTGTGGTATGTGTCGAGAACTAATAAGTGATTACGGAAAGGATATGGATGTGATCATTCCCTACAAAGGTGAATTAATTAAGTGTAATATAATCGAGTTAATACCAGAAAAATATACAAAATAAAACGTTTAAACTGGGTGGACCAAATACCACCAATTTTCTGCTGAAGGGTTTTTAAATAATTTCGCTAACTTGTATGACCGTGAAAAGGGGTAAGAGTTATGTTAATTCCGCCAAACTCTTGCCCCTCACGACTTGTCAAAAAACGTTATATTTGATTCGACAAGCACCGA
The DNA here is from genome assembly GCF_037071985.1 of Pseudogracilibacillus sp. SE30717A. Taxonomy (NCBI): domain Bacteria; kingdom Bacillati; phylum Bacillota; class Bacilli; order Caryophanales; family Bacillaceae; genus Pseudogracilibacillus; species Pseudogracilibacillus sp. SE30717A. Next base: position 7,348 of record NZ_JAXHDF010000019.1, read on the forward strand.
TGATTTAAGAGGAATATCGCTCGGTTGGCGTTGATTCTGGATACCCTTTTCCATCATATTTTTCGTCAATTTTATCACGGATTTCATTTATTGACTTCCCTTTATCATATTCAATGATCGATTCAACGGCAATATCTAGACATACTTGGCATCTTGTCGCATGATCGTCCCAAACTACTGCTCCATTATCTTTATTGTCGTGGATAAAACAATGATAATTATGTTCATGGCCCACTGAATCATTACAACCACAATAACATGGCACATGCTCGAGCAGCTCTTGATGTTCCGCAACAGCTTGATAAATTATTTTCATATCATCAGAATGGCGTGTTAAAAATGGTGGGAGCACCTGAGCATCTCTTGTTTCTTCTCTCTTATCCCCCATACTAGCATCATTTACTGAACTTATTTCTTCATTTATATTTTCATTCTCGCTCACAGTAGAACACGCACTAAGAATTAGCACTAGTAATGCAACTATCACATATTTCCGCAAAATCGCTGCACTCCGATCACTTTTTTATTTATTTTATCATATAGGAAGTTGATGCAGCTATTGATTATGTGAGCAATTATTGACAAAAAACAGGTTCAGATCGTTTCTGATCTGAACCATTCCAAAACATTAACTGATTATTTTTTATTCTTTGGCGGCGGTTTAATTTCGTCACCAAATTCGGTTTGTAAATCTCGATTCTTAGACCTGAGCTGATCATTGTGATTTACTTCGTGGAGTCGATTATGAAAAATATGATTATCCACATAACGATGGAAAAAGATTTCGCCAACAGAAATGACTAGCGCTGATAATGCTGCAGCTGTAATAACTGAAAAGTTTTCATTAATAAAGCTAACACTATACACCCAAATGATAGCAAACGCTAGGAAAAAGTCAGATATTGTAGCACCCCAATTCTCAAACTTCGGTAAAAGATACAGATCCCCTAATATGAAAGAAATGGCTGTGAGAATAAGACTTAATGTAAATATATGTCCAAAAGCTACATTGTAAAAAATGCCTAGTATAATCCATAGTACAGCTAAACACATTACGAATTTAATGATTAATGCCTTCACATAATCCATGTAACTCCTCCTTCATTAACACTCTTAATCTTATCGTGTCCTTTTTTCTGCGTTTCATTCAAAATTTAAAAGATGTAAAAGTGTCGAATACAACTTCTAAAACAAGAGGAATATTATACGTAGATAATATTAAGTGTACCGAGCTAATCCCATCCTTCTTTAATATTGAAATGGCATAATTACTCCACAACCTATTCGCTTCCCTGAGTTCCCTGCAGGCTGAGTTCTGTAATCATCTGGATTCTCATGAATCATGACAGTTTTACCAATTACGTTTTCAGGTGTAAATCGATTGGTGAAAAATGTCATTCTCGAGTAACCGTTATTTGAAAATAAAACAGGAAAATCACCTGCATGATGACCATGTGGTTGATTATCAGGGTTCCAATGCTCCCCAGCAGCCGAAAAAGGATCATTCGGATTGTCAATCTCGCAAGTGCCGTGTTCATGAATATGAAAACCATGCGGACCTATGGGACTCATATTTCCTTGTGCAGGCCTATAATTGGGTAATCCAGACACTTCCACTGAAACTTCTGTTCCATATGGGACTTCCGTAAACGTAACATATCCTGTTAAATTCGGTGCCAAATTACTTCCCCTTATTTCTGCATACGCTCTTCTAGGCATATTTCTATTCCCTGAGTTTTGAACCGAATAATAAACCATTGATATAATAACCTCCTCATATAATAAAATAGCTTCCAAATAGCCTATGCAAAATATACATTTTGGGTGAACAATCTGATAAAATCATGTAGTAATTAACTTTAAAGGAGCTCCCGTTGTGCGAAAAAAGACAAAAAAATTATCCTTTACTCACATTTTTAATCTGAATATAAAAATGATTATTTTAATTAGCTTACTTATAACATGTACCTTACTTCTTCTTGGTTTATTCTTAAATAGTTTTATTACAAAAACGATCGAAGACCAAATTGGCAAAAGAGCATTAAATGTTGCAAGATCTGTCGCTAATATAGATGAATTAATCGAAGCATTTGAGTTAGATGATCCCGCTAGTCGTATACAGGAAATAGTCCAACCTATACAACAATCTACGAATGCTGAATACATCGTTGTTGGAAACACAGAGGGTATACGATATTCACATCCTGTGGAAGATCGAATTGGACAAAAAATGGTCGGAGGGGATAATGAACGTGCTTTAGTAAAAGGTGAATCTTACGTAACAAAACAAACTGGATCCTTAGGTCTCGCGATTCGAGGAAAGGTACCAGTAAAAAATAAAAGCGGTGACATTATTGGAGTTGTTTCAGTAGGTTTTTTAAATAAAGATATAGAGACAATTATAAATGAAGAAAAGCATACAATCTGGCTAGTCATTACTTCGGTATTTTTACTAGGAATAGCAGGAGCAATTCTAATCTCCTCTTATATCAAAAGATTGTTATTTCATATGGAGCCGGAAGAAATCTCACAATTATTATTACAAAAAGAGGCGATTCTTCAGTCTACAAAAGAAGGAATCATCGCAATTAACCAAAATGGAGAAACAACCATGATAAATAAAGCCGCTAGAAACATCCTCTCTACCGATAAGAATATGCATGAAATTAATGTGAATTACTTATTTAATGACTTAGATGACCACTCTGAATCTGATATTGAAATGGTAATAGGTGAAAATGTTGTCTTAGTAAATCGGACACCAATTAAAGAAAAAAAAGAAATAGTAGGAGCAGTAGCAACGTTCCGAAGAAAAACTGAAATAGAACATATTACAAAAGAACTTATTCAAATTAAACAATATACAAATACACTTCGCTCCCAATCTCATGAATTTTCTAATAAACTGTATACAATTTTAGGTTTATTGCAGTTAAATAAAGTTGACCAGGCAGTTACTTTTCTACAACAGGAAAAGGATATTCATCATCAATTACTAACCTTTTTAACTAATCATGTTGCAGATCCGATGATTCACGGCCTTCTACAAGGTAAATATAATCAAGCAAATGAATTAGGGATTACTTTCTATATTGAAGCAGATAGTCAATTAGAGCGATCGCTTCAAGGCCCTAAACAAACTGCACTATTAACAAGCTTAGGAAATGTTATTGAAAATGCAATTGAATCAATAAAGCTAAGTCAGCCTGTACACAAAGAGATAGCAATTTATTTTTCGGACACAGGAAATGATATCGTCTTTGAAATTGAAGACTCTGGCTCTGGAATAACGAATAAAGCAGCCGAACGATTATTTGAACAAGGTTTCTCTACAAAAAAATCAATTGGTAGAGGTACTGGGTTAGCTCTAACAAAACAAGTGCTTAATGAAGTTGGCGGAGAAATAATGTATGAGAATAGTACACTTGGTGGAGCTCTCTTTATTATTGTAATTCCAAAAGATGAGGTGTAATAAGTGAAAAAGACAATAGATGTACTAATAATTGAAGATGATTTTTGGATCGCTGGGATTCACGAGGAAATCGTAGATAGTTTTACGGGTTTTAATGTAAGTTCTGTTGCAAAGTCTGGTACAGAGGCACTTCATTACTTAAACAATTGTAAAAAATTACCTCAGATGATCTTACTCGATATTTATATTCCTGATACAGAAGGATTAAACCTTTTTAAAACATTACGTTCGACTTTCTCAGAAGTGGATATTATTGTAATTACAGCCGCAGATGATAAAACCACTATTTTGAATACCAGACAATATGGAGCGTTCGACTATATTATTAAACCTGTAGACAAATCTCGTTTAACGACATCACTTAAAACATATAAACAGTATTATGAGTTCATCCATTCTAAACAAAATTTGACTCAAGCCGAAGTGGACAAGATTTTTCATTTTGGATCCTTTTCTCCCGGTTCTGTAAATAATAACCAGAATAATCATCTTCCTAAAGGGATTGATCCACTCACCCTTCAAGAAATTACGAGCTTTTTAACAAGCGATATATATGAACCAATGACAGCAACTGAAATCAGCAAAGCTCTTGGAATGAGCCGTTCGACTGTCAGACGTTATACAGAATATCTTGTTTCTGTCAATAAGGCTGAAGCAGTTTTGAATTATGGAAATGTAGGAAGACCTTTAAGACAATATATTTATCATGAACAAAATGAACAAAATGAGACATAAAAACAAAAAACAGCTTATGAATCAAATATATATCTCCATGCGTTTTTGTGTTAATTTATTAACATAAAAACTTGGAAATAGTAATGTAAACGCTATCTCAAAGATGTTGCTTTTAATGGAGGTATACTGATGTTAAGTTTAATTGGATTTGGAACAATACTAGTTATTGTATTTTTATTAATTCGAGGGAAAGTGACTCCCATTATACCCTTGGTTCTCATTCCGATTCTCGGCGCTGTAGTCGCAGGTTTCCAAATTTCCGAGATCGGAGATTTTTTCAGTGACGGTATTGTCTCCGTCATCAATGTCGTTATTATGTTTATTTTTGCTATTTTATTTTTCGGTATTATGCAAGATGCCGGCTTATTTGACCCTATCATCGATAAAATGATTTCAATGACTCACGGAAATGTCATCACCATTAGCGTTGGCACTGTCTTTATTGCAGCTATCGCCCAACTTGATGGATCAGGTGCATCTACTTTCTTAATTACCATACCAGCACTACTACCAATTTATCGTCAAATGAAAATGAGTCCTTATTTGCTACTATTATTAATTGGAGGTAGTGCAAGTATTATGAATATGATCCCGTGGGGAGGTCCCCTTGGGCGAGCAGCTTCTGTTTTAGATATGGATGTTACGGAATTATGGCGACCGCTCATTCCTATTCAAGCGATCGGACTCGTTCTAATGATTGGTCTAGCTGTATATTTAGGTATTCGAGAAAAGAGAAGAATTATTAATAAGTATGGCAGTATTGAAGACGCAGTCGCTACAATTGAAGAAGATGGCACTGTCTTTGATAGACAAGATGATCACAAAACGACTAGTACAAAGACGAAAAAATACTGGGTTAATGTATTAGTAACTGTTGCTGTAATTAGTGTATTAGTTATAGGTATTCTACCTGCTGGATTAGCTTTCATGATCGGGGTATGTCTTGCATTACCTATCAACTTTAAAAAAGCCGATGCTCAAACCGAAACAATACGTAAGCATGCACCTAATGCATTAACAATGGCAACAATTATTTTAGCCGCAGGTTCCTTTTTAGGAATTCTAAACGGTACAGGAATGCTTGATTCAATTGCTGAAGATACTGTAAAAGTTCTGCCACAGTTTATCGCACCATACATCCATATCATCCTTGGTGTGTTTGGTGTTCCGTTTGACCTTTTATTAAGTACAGATGCTTATTATTTCGCTTTACTACCAGTTGCAGATCAAATTGGAGTGACATTTGGTATTCCGTCTATTTCAACAGCTTATGCAATGATTATAGGAAATATAGTAGGGACTTTTGTCAGTCCATTCTCACCTGCTTTATGGCTTGCGCTAGGGCTTGCAGGTCTAGAGATGGGAAAACATATCCGCTATGCTTTCTTTTGGATGTGGGGACTCAGCATTGTCTTGCTCATGATCGCAATGTTAATAGGGGTTATTTCAATTTAACTAAAGAAAGGTTCTCATTATCTAAATAGAATTTGCTTGTATCCTTTGAAGGAAAAGCAAATTCTTTTCTATTTTTCCTTAGTTTAACTTAACCGGCTGATTCTAAACTGCCAAAGTCTCTGCAAGAAACATATTATCCGTCCTAATACGGCTGTTGATGGACTAATTACAAGCGAAGTAAGACGTTTTTTGAAAATTCATTTAGTAAGTGCTTCCGAATTGATTAGTTGTTTTCATGTCAATTGACTAATGCTATAATAAATATATAATAAATAGTTACTTTTTACAGCACTAAACATTTTCAAACTAGCATCTTGTACACCAAGTATATACTACAGGAACGGAGTGTTTATATGAACAAAATAGATAAAGTAAAAGCATTTAAAGAACTGCACGGTTTACTACTTTTTTATGCAGAAAATCGAGACCAACCGGTTGAACAAGGGTTTGACTTTTTTAAAGAAGTTGAAACGCTATGTGAAAAGTTAGATTTAGACTTTGATACATTTAAAGATGTATTCAACTTTGGAAAATTTAACGATTGAACCTCTCGCGACTAAAATCACAAGATTTTTGGAAAGAGAGCTCACTTGATACCTGATGGCATTAGCTGAGAATACCATGATATTCTCGGCTAATCGATAAATAAAAGCATCTTTTAACTAAGATACAGTTAAAAGATGCTTCTCATTTACATATTATTAACTTAGATATTTCTTTCTTACTTAGGGGTGACAAGTTCTCCAAGTGGTTTAAAAATTATATCCCCATTTTTCATTACTGTTGTCCCATTTACAATAGTTTGTACTGGCATTCCAGTTATTTCAAAACCATCATAAGCGGTAATTTTACTTTTGCTATGCAAATCCTCTGTTTTAATCACATGCCTCTTATTCAAATTTACAATCGTTATATCTGCATCTGAGCCTACTTGGATCGTACCTTTTTGCGGATAGACATCAAATTGTTTTGCTGGATTTTCTGATAGTAAAGCAACGAGTTGTTGCAGTGTTATCTTTCCTTCAGATACAGCATTTAACATAAGTGGGGCAAGTGTTTCCACTCCACACATCCCGGCAGGTATTGTCCATAAATCACCGTCTTTTTCTTCCGAAGTATGTGGTGCATGATCAGAGCAAACAAAAGAGATCGTTCCGTCATTAATTCCTTCCCAAATTGCTTCCTGATCTTTTTTAAATTTTACAAGCGGATATACTTTCATAACCGGACCAATTTCACGATAATCTTCATTTGTTAAAAACAAATAATGTGGGCACGTCTCAGCAGTAATCGGATACCCTTCTTGCTGGGCTTCTCTAATTAATTTAACTCCTTCAGCGGTACTGACATGTAAGATATGAAGCCTTGCACCAGTTTGTTTTGCCATTGCAATTCCTGTTTGAATGGTCAGTTCTTCCGCAAGATTAGGTCTTGAAGCTAGAAAAGCATTATAATCGTCTGCATCCTTCTGCTCAAGTTGTTTCGTTAGATGATTGATAAGATCACTATTTTCGGCATGTATCCCAAATGATCGACCCGTTTTAGCTACTTCTTCAAACATTTCAAATACTTGGCCATCATCACAAGGGGCAATTACATCGACCATATCTTCTGAGTAATTATAAACTAATTGAAATGTATTTTTATTGACAGCATAGCCCCAAAAATATTTAAATCCAATCACACCAGCTTCAGTTAATGGTAACAGATCTTTATTATTTAAATCCCCTAAGCAAATACCCCAAATTCCAAAATTAACATGAGCCTTAGATTGTAAATTATTCACTTGTTTTTTAAAGTTTTCTACCGTATTTATAGTGGGGTTCGTATTTGGCATTTCAAAGATTGTTGTAATCCCACCTGCAGCTGCTGCTTGGGTAGAATGATAAAAATCTTCTTTATAGGTCGCCCCACCATCTCGTGAGTGTACATGTGTATCAATTAAGCCAGGTAAAATATGAAGACCTGATGCATCGGTAATTTCTTTAGCATCTCCATTAAGCTCTTCTTCATTAATTGCAGCAATCTTTCCATCTTTTATATAAATATTAGCCGTATATGTTGCTGATGGCGTGACAATTTCACCATTCCTGATAATATGATCCCACCTCATCTATTTCAGCCCCTTCTATTATTTATTCGTACTCTTTTATGCATTGCAGTTAGTAACTTGTGAAGGTATATGAATATCACCAATTAACTCATTAATATCTTCAATTTCGTACTCTTTTAAGTATGCTTCAACTCCATTAATAATCTCAATCATTGCCATTGGTTTAATGAAACTCGCTGTTCCGACTTGAACTGCAGTCGCTCCTGCAATAATCATTTCGATCGCATCTTCAGCATTCATTACTCCCCCACACCCGATTATTGGGATGGAACACACTTGTTTTACTTGATAAATCATTCGAACAATAATTGGTTTAATTGCAGGACCGGATATTCCTCCTAATACATTTCCTATCTTCGGTTGTCTCGTATGCACATCAATCGCCATAGCAAGTAACGTATTAGCAACATTCAATCCATCTGCACCTGCTTCTTCACATGCACGAGCAATCTCTTGGATACTAGTTACATTAGGAGTTAGTTTTGCAATGATTGTTTTATCGGTAACATTTTTAACTTTTTTAACAAGTTCATGAGAGATAGCAGCATCCATTCCAAATGCCTTACCGTCACCTTTTAAATTTGGACATGAAATATTTAACTCTATCCCAGATACTCCTGTCTCATTCCCTATAATCTCTGACATCTCCGCATATTCATCGATAGAATCTGCAGAAATACTTGCGATCAATGGAGTTTCATAGTCTTTGTAAGCAGGAATGATATGTTCAAGATAATAGTCTAATCCTTTACTCTGAATGCCTATCGAATTAATCATTCCGCCATTTACTTCACATACTCTTGGGGTTGTATTTCCTCCACGAGGATACTTCGTAATACTCTTTGGAACGACAGCTCCTAATTTATCAAAGTCAAATAAACCCTCCATTTCAGCACCAAATGCTCCAGATGCCGGCATAATTGGATTTGTTAAATTTAACTTTCCAATTTGAACAGATAAGCTTGGCTTTTTCATGATAACACCACCTTATTGAGATCAAAAACAGGCCCTTCTTTACAAACCCGAACAGACTCAACATGATCTTCATGCTGTAGATCACAAACACATGCATAACAAACTCCCATGGCACAACCCATATGTTCTTCTAACGCAATTTGTCCTGGGATGTCTTTATTCTTCGTTACTCTTTGCATTAGTTTAGAGAGACGTTGAGAGCCGCAAGTAAAGCCAGCCTTGATGTCATGTTCTTTAAAAATATCTTCAATTATTTTTTCAACATTGTCCACATCACTTGTACCATCTTCCTCGGTAACTTTATATACTTCCGCTCCAAATCCTTGTAATGTCTCTGTAGCTAACAGGTCATTATTACTTCGAGCACTTAGAATGGCTACACATTTTACATTTTGTTGGGCTGCCTCTTGCGCTAGTGCAGCAAGGGTTGCTATCCCTACCCCTCTCGCTAATAATAAAATAGTGTCCCATTCTGGTTCTAACGTAAACCCAACTCCAAGCGGACCAAAAATATCGACCTTTTCACCAGCTTTTATGTCCGTAAGCCTTACTGTTCCTAATCCTTTAATCAAATATAAAAACTCAATTGTTTTCTCGACTTTATTTATTCTGTATATACTGAAAGGACGTCTTAAAAACGGAAAAGATTCATCAGCACATTTAATATTAAAAAATTGGCCAGGTTTAATCTCTTCTTTTATTTCTGAAGCATCAACGACCATATGCCAATATCTATCACTAACCTTCACATTGGATAACACTTCTAAATTATATACTTGCACGTTGCTCCCCCCTGTTCACTACTCGTGCTGCCTTTGTAATGCCTTCTTTTAATATGGTTGCTCCCATTACAATTTGTTCAATTGGTGTATATTCAGCAGGATTATGGCTTAACCCATTTTCAGACGGTACAAAAATCATCCCGGTTGGATAAAGCGTTGCCATATTCATTGCATCGTGTCCAGCTCCACTAGGCATTTTTATATATGAATAATTTAGTTCTTCACATGCCTCTGTTAACATTTGAACCGCTTCTAGATCCATATCGATCGGCGTTTCATCACATAATTGCGTAATGTTTATCTCAAGCTGACGATCTTTTTCAACTTGTTTAATAAATTGTAAAAACTCATTAACGACTCTCTCTTTTGAAGTTAGTGAGATACTTCTAATATCTACTTTCATTACGGCTTTACTTGGAACAACATTCATTGCTCCGGGCAGAACATCACATACTCCAGTCGTAGCAACTGTGCCATGATTTGCTTCTGACATTGCAATTTGTTCTAAACCGAGCGCTATCTCTGCCGCTCCAAGAAAAGCATCCTTACGAAGTGCCATTGGTGTTGTGCCAGAATGTGATGCCTGTCCTGTAATTTCTATCTGATACCTAGTTGGAGCTGCTATACCTGTAACAATTCCTATATCTTTTTTGCCCTTTTCTAAAACAGGTCCCTGTTCAATATGAAGTTCATAAAACACTTTTATTTCTTCTGATCCTCTTACTGCCTTGTTAACTTCTTCAATATTTAGTGAACTTTCCTTAAATGCTGCTTCCAAAGAAACCCCATCTTTATCAGTCAACTGTTTAAAGTCATCACCATTAAACAATCCTGTCATTGCTTTACTACCAATTGTAGCTACACCAAAACGTGCAGACTCTTCACAAGCAAATACGATAACCTCAATCGGGTGTTCTGTCACAATTTTTTCATCATTTAATGATCGAATGACTTCAAGGCCTGCAACCACCCCAACCGTTCCATCATAATGACCTGCATTGTATACGGTATCAATATGTGACCCGCAAGCGACTGCCGGAAGTTTTGGATTCATTCCTTCACGGCGAGCAATTACATTACCGGCTGCATCTTTTTTCACTGTCATGCCCTCTTTTTTAAAAAGTGAAATTAGATGTTGCAATGACCTTTGTTCTGTTTTTGTATAGGCCAACCGATTTATGCCATTTTTTGTATACCCGTATTGGTTAATTTCTTCTAATGTCTTTTTTAAGCGCTTTAGATTCAAGAGTACTCCCCCTCATCTACTTCTCTCCTCTAAGTATAAGCGCAATTCATAAACTATTGTTTTGTCTGAAAAAACAGTATATTATTATTATTTAAGTCGATTTACACAAAAATTTGGCTGTTTCTATAAAAACCTTCTGTATTAAAGTACTAAATGTCGACTCAGAATCCCAATCACTTAATTTCTCGTACAATAAGACA
>NZ_JAXHDF010000020.1:0-8808 GCF_037071985.1 Pseudogracilibacillus sp. SE30717A
TATTGTGTAAAAGCAATATTCCTTTTTTATTTTCTTATTTATTTTGAAGTCACTGTTTATCTAAGTTTTTTTATATTAACCCCTTTGATACGGATGATGCTTGTTGTACATTCATTGAGGAACATTCGTATTAAAGGGGTTTTATTTATAATTCAATTCTGTTCATGTTTTTACAAATTGGTATAATTCAGGTCATCATTTATTCGACTGATCAGTATTAAACAAACGTAACTACTACTTTTGAGACGATTACAAAAAGATCACACTTGAAAGCTCGTATAAAAGTGTGATCCATGATTTAAATTTGCGTGGGATGGATTAATGTTTTAAATATCGGTTGCTTGTCTAAATAAGAACGAATTTGTGGGACATACATAACCTTTAACAAATTTTATAAGATACCAAAGATTTAAGATATTTTTTAAAGAAAAAGAAAGCCCAACTGAATATAAGACAGTTGGGTGAAAGTTAATAAGTATTGACTTTAATATCAATGTTTTAATTCTTAATCGACACCTGCAATGAGATGTACACCTTTCCATCGTTCTCTTATCGCATCACACACAGCTGTTGCAAAATCTTCATAACTGATACTTTTCTTCAAAAACTCCATTTCGTCATTTGAGGCTTCCCAACGTTTATAAGTTCCAACACGCAGTCCTTCAGGAATATAGGCTGGTGGTGGAATTAAGTAAGACCACGATGCTTGAGGCAATTCTTCTAGATAATCACGTAGCTCAGCGTGTGCTATACCTCTAGGCAATGTTCGTTTAGGAAAAGCAGGATCTTGCCAAAATCGCTGGTCATGAAATGTGTGTAAAGATCCAGCACCACCCACCGTTATTATTAAACGCCTCTCTATATCCTCAACGCTTTCCCGAATCCGCTTGTCAAGTGTGACCAATGCCGTCCGAGGAATATTCCCTCGGAGTCTAATCGCATTCACAATAATATCAGCCTCGGATGTTGCCTTACGAAGGCTCAAGATGTTGTCTATATCTACAATCGTAGTCTGAACAGGGTGTTTAGTCTTTGGAAGCCTAGACGAATCACTTACATCTCGTATGGCTGCTGTCATCTTAATATGCTCATGCTCTAATAATTGTCTGAGAATCGAATTTCCTGTGCGTCCAGTCGCTCCTAAAAGTAATAAACGTGTCATTGATAATCAGCTCCTCAAAGTTTGTGATAATTTATTTTTTCTGATCTGTGTCTTTAATCAAACTAAAAATTTCAAGAACAGCGAAATCATCTTATTTACTATCTACCGTTTGTTATAAAAAACGAAATGATCAATCCAATTCCGAGTATTAACGTTAATAATAAAAAAGCAATCATATAACTTTCTGTTTTTAATAAAAATACCGCTACGATTGGGCCAAGACTCGTTCCAATAAACAGGATAAAGGCATATAAAGAGACTGCTGCACCATGGTTTTTCCCGCCAAGATGACCTACTAAGGAAATCAGAGTTGGTACGGTAATAGCAATGCCTGCAACAAATACCACACTCATAGTTACTAATAAAAAGAGATTAGTACTTACCCCAACAATAAAGATACCTATCACTCCTACCGCAAGCCCACCATGCAAAACGGTAAGTAAGTTATATTTATTGGCCAATTTGCCTGCAAAAGGGGCAACTAACATCCCGATGATTCCAACCATGCGAACATATAAGATTCCGTCTTCATTCAGGGAAAATGTTTCCGTTAAATAGTCTCCAAGTACCGTATAGAAAGCAACAAATGAAAGCAATAAGGTGATCGCAATGCTGTAAGCTTGAATCAAACTTTTATCGGTCAAAAGCGTTTGAAATTGTTGAAACATTGTCTTTAATTTGTTATTTGCTTGTTGTATGTCAATCTTGGGAAGAAGTAATAGAACTAAAACAGCAGTTATTAAATAAATCGAAGCGGAATAATAAAAAACGCTTTGCCATCCAAACTGTTGACTGATATAACTACTGAATATTTGCCCTGCAATGGCAGAAATTAAGAAACTGGAGCTAATAAATCCGATCGTTGTCACTCTTTTTTGAGCCGGAAATTTATCTACTACATAGGCAATGGCAACAGGTGCAAAACTGGCTGCGGCGAATCCTTGAATAGAACGTAAAGCAATTACCCAAGATAAGTTGCTAAAAGTAGGGACTGCAAGTGTACTAATGGTCAGCATTAATAGACCAGTAAACATAACTTGTTTTCTTCCAAAGCGATCAGATAATGGACCGGAGAATAAAGACCCAGCAGCATAACATAAAGAGAACGCACTTCCTGTCCACGCAACATTAGTAATACTTGTATGAAAAACTTCACTGAATATGGACATTAAAGGAATGGTTAAATAATTACTTGCAACCACCACTAAACCGCACCAAAATAAAATAATAGTTAGTACATTATAGTTCTGGTGTAAAGGTGTATTTTCTTTACTTAACTCCATAACAAACCTCCTAATGAATTTTTTTTACCTCCATTGTAATTATGTTAAACAAATTGTAGTTTAGTTACAAAAATAAGTCAATAGGTAATTTGTAGATTAGCTGCTTTTATTGTAGAATAGTTACAAGTAACAGCGTAAATAAGTTTTTTTAAAAAAGAGAAAACCAACATAAAAGAAATAAAATAAATAGGAAATTAGTTCTGAAAATAAGATAGGAGAGTGCTATATGAATGAAAAAGATCAAAATCTAAAAGCTCTGCTGGACGTTGATTTGTTGAAAAAGCTAGTGGTTGGAATCGGTGAGGTATCCAAAATCACTGGAATTCCGACTCGTAAAATTCGTTATTGGGAAGAAAAAGGAGCCATTCAATCTGAGTCCGGTGCAGAAGGTTCTACGAGAAGGTATAATTATTTAAATGTGAAAAAGATGCTCCTTATTCAAGAAATGATAGATGAGGGTTTTACCTTGGATGCAGCGATTAAAAAGGTGGAAAAACGGATGGTTACGTTAAATGAAGCATTTCGTAAGTTGGCGGATACTGTGCAGGATACAGATGAGTAATGGGAGATAGCCAGATTAGTTTTGTTTATCTGCTATATGTTAGATCACGATTTGCATAGCTTCGTCTTTACCTTTGTTTACAGCTAAAATAATTAGATACAGTAATAAGCCATGCTCGTTATTATCTGTATTGATATTAATTTCCGCACGCTATCCGTCTGTACTGAACAGTACTGTGTGGAAGTAGTTAACCAAATTCCAAAAGTTGAAAGAAATAATATAGAATGACGGTGATGCGCTTTTCTTCTGGAAAAATAATCAATAAAAAAACAGCCAACTGTTTAAAGTTAACTGCTTCTTTCGCTTACTTCAATATTAATCTTTACATGGCATTTTTTTATTAGACTAATCTTAGAAAATCGCGTCCGTTTATGGAAGATAGTACACAATTAAAATTATGGTGTATTCTTTGTAAGAATTTGAAATTGGACACCAAATTTATCTGTTAGGTTAGCAAAGGCGGGACTAAAAGTTGTTTCTGAAAGGGCGTAATTTACGTTTCCACCTATCTTTAAACCTTCATAAATTCTCTTAGATTCCTCAACATCACTTGTTTCGATACAAATTGTAAGTAGATTTCCTGATCTTATAGTCGAACCAGCTGAATCAGAAATCATTAGCCTTGATTCACCAATTTTCAATAAGGAAAATGCGACATGATCCTTTATGTCTTCGGATACCTGTTCTGGCATATCACTGAATTTAGATAGTGTAAGCTCTTCTGCTTCCAATACACGTTTATAAAATTGAATAGCTTCTTGCGCATTTCCTGGCATAACTAAAAAAGGAATTAGTTGTTTAGTCATTCTTATTTACCTCCTAATGTTCGCTAAAATTGTATTAAACTTTATTCTAAAATCTAGTACTATAAAATCATCTCCGCAAGACGATAAATACCTTCTTCAATCGTTGCTTCATCTACTTTAGCAAAGCCAAGCACCCATCCTTTTCGATCGCTGCGTATACAATAAGTACTAAGCGGATAAACTCGTATCCCGCTTTCGAGTGCTTGGTACGTCACGGCTTCTTCATCAAACGATTCTTCGGCTTCAAGAAGCATATGCAATCCAGTTTCTGTACCACTTAGTTTGAAACGTTTACTTAGCCCAGACTCGATGATAGCTCTCGTCATGGCTTCGTGTCTACGACGATATATATTTCTTATTCTCCTCATATGTCGCATAAAATGACCATGTTCGATAAAGTGAGCAAGTGTCAATTGCTCCATAATCGGAAGATGGCGATAGGTTAATGCTTGTACTTGAGCAAGTTGACGAATGGCTTCTTTTGGACCAATGATTGCCGATATTCGAATACCAGGAGCAACCATTTTTGAAAAACTCATCATATATAATGTGTTTTGAGGTTGCTGACTAAACAAGGTTGGAAGTGGACCACCGCGATATCTGAATTCACCATCATAATCGTCCTCAATGATCCAAAATTGATTTTGAACAGCCATGTGTACCAATTTTTGCCTACGGGGTTCAGACATAATGACTCCAACTGCGCATTGGTGTGAAGGAGTAACAAAGACAAGTTTGGATTGTGGATGAATACAATCTACTTGTAGTCCGTACTCGTCAACAGGGACTGGGACAACATTCATGGATCGATATTTCATCGTCATCCAAGCAGCAGGGAAACCAGGATCTTCAACGGAAACTGTTTCTCCTTCTAGTAATAGGGCTTGGGCGATCAAATCTATGCTATGCTGCGCGCCCGAAGTTAATATAATTTGGTCGATATCCACGTGAACTCCCCGTTCGAATTTCAAGTAACGCTGAATTTGCTCACGTAGTGGCACGAAGCCATTAGCATTACCGTACCCCCAACTGGCTAGGTCTGCTTTTGATGATGCCTGTAAGAACGATTGTCTCCAATTTTTTTGAAATTGCTCGTCCAAATATGGCTCATGAGGACAGAAATCGATTTCTACGTTTTGATTTTCTTTGCCTTGAAACCAGCTGTGCAACTGATCGACTGCATCGTTTAATAAAGGTAATTTTGGCGTAGAAGGTCCTTGAGATATAACATCTTTTGAAGTTCTGCTTTTATAGCCCCATTCACTTACCCTTGTTCCACCACGTCGATTTGTCACAGTGTACCCACGACTGAATAATTCCTCATAAACAATTTGTATCGTTGATCGCGACACACCGACTAACAAAGCAAGCTCTCGAGAGGGAGGGAGTAACTCACCCGGAGGCCATTTTCCTGTCGTAATATTATGAATTGCTTGATCAAGTAGTTGCTGCCATATGGGACTTTTATCTTCACGGTTAACCTTTAGCATTTCCTTCACTCCAAGATGATTTGTATGCATAATATGGATTGCTTGATAATAAATATATGGATGTTTTAATACAATCCATTGGTTGATATACTATCACATAAATAGTTGCCTTTACAACACGACAGCTTTAGATACTAGAGAATTTATATGTCTAATCATGAATCTATAGTAAAGCAAAATCATTTTATTTTTTATAAAGAGAATGAGGCAACGAATAAGGGAATAGAAAGGAATATTTTAATGAAGAACTTAAAACAAAAAGACAAAGTATTGGCTGGGGCTATTGAGCAAGAACTTTTCAGACAACAAAATAAAATAGAATTAATTGCATCAGAGAACTTTGTTAGTCAAGCTGTAATGGAGGCAACAGGTACTGTACTGACAAACAAGTATGCTGAAGGATATCCAGGAAGAAGGTATTATGGTGGGTGTGAATACGTAGATATTGTCGAGGAACTTGCCATTCAACGTGTTAAAAATCTTTTTGGTGCCGAGCATGCAAATGTTCAGCCTCACTCAGGTGCACAGGCAAATATGGCAGTTTATTTTGCTTCAGTAGAACCTGGAGATACGATTTTAGGGATGAATTTATCCCACGGCGGCCATCTTACACACGGTAGTCCAGTGAATTTTTCTGGAAAATACTACAATTTTGTCCCTTACGGTGTGGATGAACAAACAGGACATATTGACTATGATCAAGTGCGTAAACTTGCTCATAAACATCGGCCACGTATGATTGTTGCTGGTGGTAGCGCCTATCCACGGACAATCGAATTTAAGTTATTTGCTCAAATTGCAGCTGAAGTCGGGGCTATATTCTTTGTGGATATGGCGCATATTGCGGGAATTGTTGCTGCTGGATTACATCCTAACCCGCTACCGCATGCACACTTTGTTACGACGACAACACATAAAACATTGCGTGGACCAAGAGGTGGTATCATCATGTGTCGTGAATCATGGGCACAAGCAATTGATAAAGCGATATTCCCTGGAATACAAGGTGGCCCACTAATGAATATTATTGCAGCGAAAGCTGTTGCGCTAGGTGAGGCGTTGCAACCTGATTTCAAAACATATATTGAAAGAGTTCTTGAAAATGCAAAAGTATTGGCAGAGACATTAATGAGTGAAGGACTAAACGTCGTTTCGGGAGGAACAGACAATCATATGGTGTTGCTCGATCTGCGTAGTATTGGAATAACGGGAAAGGAAGCTGAAACAATGCTCGATGAAGTCGGGATTACGGCAAATAAAAACTCGATTCCTTACGATACGACAAGCCCGCTTGTAACAAGTGGAATTCGATTCGGAAGTCCTGCTATGACGACGAGGGGATTAGGGCCTAAGGAAATGAAAGAAATAGCCCATCTTATTGTACTTGTATTAAAAAATCAAAATTCCTCGAATGTTAAAGAGCAAGTTTTAAGAAAAGTACATGAAATAACGAATCAGTTTCCTTTTTACAAAGAATTTCAATAATTTGATGCTGTGTAAATTCGGAATGACATTTTTGAAAAACTTTACAATCTTTATGCCCAACTGACTTATGTTCAGCTGGGCATTTTTGTGTTTCTATTTTTTTAAAAAAACTGCTTCTATATTTTTCATTTAAGGTTATGGAAGGAGAAGTCATCACCCGCCTTTTTGGTTGCGAAGGGGAGTAATCATATTTAACATGTCTGAGCTAGAAATCAGTCAAAGACTCGATATTCTATTTTGTGACTTCTTCAATAGGAATAAGATTATACTATAATAAAGTCAATTGGTTTTACCTATGGAAATCATAGGTAAATTGGTATTGTTTACTGTTATTGCACCTTCTATACTTAATTTAAGTAGCAATGATACAAAAAAATATAGGAGATGATACTAAATGTCAAAAGCAATTTTTTATCACGCGGGTTGTCCAATTTGTGTAGAAGCGGAGCAAATGGTTCTTGATTATCTTGACAAATCAAAAACTACTACAGAAGTGGTGCATCTTGGCACAGACAAAAATCGTATTGAAGAAGCTGAAAAAATGGGAGTAAAATCTGTCCCAGCATTGGCGATCGATAATAATGTATATCATATCAACTTTGGTGCAAGTTTAGAGGATGTTAAGGGATAAATTCTAAAAGAAGGTGCTGTATGGGCACCTTTCCCTTTTTTAAAATAAGGGTAGAACTCGGACTTAGATCTGTTGTTTCGACTTTGTATCGGAAACTTGTTTAGGTTGTATTAATTTTAGCCCACATACCCACGATATAACTGCTACGCATTATTGTCAGTTAATACAAAAATATTTAACCAATGAAGTTTCACTTAAAGAGTGTCCTGAATATACAACTTTTTAATAATAGAAAGAAAAAACTGTTGAAACGA
Source organism: Pseudogracilibacillus sp. SE30717A (assembly GCF_037071985.1). Taxonomy (NCBI): domain Bacteria; kingdom Bacillati; phylum Bacillota; class Bacilli; order Caryophanales; family Bacillaceae; genus Pseudogracilibacillus; species Pseudogracilibacillus sp. SE30717A. The sequence goes on from NZ_JAXHDF010000020.1 coordinate 7,674, forward strand.
GTTTAGCTTAAGAAGTTAAATAGCTATTCTATAATAATAGTAAATAGCTATCATAATATAAAAATCATTTAAAGTGGGCAATATCGAATTTAAAGCAATATACTTACTTTTGGGAGTATAGCCAAAGTGGAAAGGCGAAGGTCTGCAAAACCTTATATTCTGGTTCGAATCCGGATACTCCCTTTTTACAAATTTCTTTTTAAGAAATGAGGAAGAAAATGAATTTCATGTGGATCGAGGACAACTTGAAGTTTATTAGAGAAAAAATAAATTTGACTTGTCAGTCTGTAGGTAGAAATCCTAAAGACGTAAAGTTACTTTTAGCAACGAAGACGGTACCAGCAGATAGAATTAAGCAAGCTTTAGATGCTGGGGAGACGTTAATTGGAGAAAATAAAGTTCAGGAATTACAAGAAAAGTATTCTTTACTTCAAAATGAAAATATGGAGTGGCACTTCATAGGTCATTTGCAAACAAATAAAGTGAAGCAAGTATTAAAGTATGTAACTTGTATACATTCAGTCGACCGCTTAAAGTTGGGGAAGGTATTACATAGGGAACTTACAAAAGAAAATAGAAAACTAGATATTCTTGTACAGGTTAACACATCGTATGAAGAAAGCAAATTTGGAGTTACCCCAGAGGAAACTTTGAATTTGATAGAACAACTTTGTGAATTTGATACTTTAAATATTAAAGGATTAATGACAATTGGAAAGCTTACTACTGATGATAAAGAAACTAGAGAATGTTTTCGTCTTCTAAAGTCAATTCAGCAACAGGTTATTGATCAAAATTATCCTAGGGTTAACATGGATATACTTTCGATGGGTATGTCAGGTGATCTTGAGATAGCAGTGGAGGAAGGCGCAACGCTCGTACGGGTAGGAACTGCAATATTTGGAGAAAGAGAGTACCCCGACAGTTATTATTGGAACGAACTATTAAGTATGAGAGATTAATTTATTAAGTAGTTAAGTATCTAATGTCCGAACAAATAGAGCTTCCAAGATGCCACTCTCGTTGTTAAGAATAACAACGAGATTTTTTTGTATTTTTGAAAACCCCTGGCTATGCCGGGGGTTCCGTAGAGCTTATAGCGTGGTATCAAAAAAAGCCTCACTTCGTGCTAAGA
>NZ_JAXHDF010000021.1:0-2923 GCF_037071985.1 Pseudogracilibacillus sp. SE30717A
TAAAAACTAAATAAGAACATCAATAATCATCAACGTAAATAAACTTAGTTAAGTCCTCGATCTATTAGTATTCGTCAGCTTCACGTATCGCTACGCTTCCACCTCGAACCTATCAACCTTATCGTCTCGTAAGGGATCTTACTCATTTAAAATGATGGGAAGTCTCATCTTGAGGCGGGTTTCGTGCTTAGATGCTTTCAGCACTTATCCTTGCCACACGTAGCTACCCAGCTATGCTCCTGGCGGAACAACTGGTACACCAGTGGTGTGTCCATCCCGGTCCTCTCGTACTAAGGACAGCTCCTCTCAAACTTCCAACGCCCACGACGGATAGGGACCGAACTGTCTCACGACGTTCTGAACCCAGCTCGCGTACCGCTTTAATGGGCGAACAGCCCAACCCTTGGGACCGACTACAGCCCCAGGATGCGATGAGCCGACATCGAGGTGCCAAACCTCCCCGTCGATGTGAACTCTTGGGGGAGATAAGCCTGTTATCCCCGGGGTAGCTTTTATCCGTTGAGCGATGGCCCTTCCATGCGGAACCACCGGATCACTAAGTCCGACTTTCGTCCCTGCTCGACTTGTTGGTCTCGCAGTCAAGCTCCCTTCTGCCTTTACACTCGGAGAATGATTTCCAACCATTCTGAGGGAACCTTTGAGCGCCTCCGTTACTTTTTGGGAGGCGACCGCCCCAGTCAAACTGCCATTCTGACACTGTCTCCGGACCGGATCACGGTCCTGGGTTAGAATGTTCATACAGCCAGAGTGGTATCCCACCAGTGCCTCCACGTAAGCTAGCGCTCACGTTTCTCAGGCTCCCACCTATCCTGTACAAGCTGCACAAACATTCCATATCAGATTACAGTAAAGCTCCACGGGGTCTTTCCGTCCTGTCGCGGGTAATGCGCATCTTCACGCATAGTATAATTTCACCGGGTCTCTCGTTGAGACAGTGCCCAAGTCGTTGCACCTTTCGTGCGGGTCGGAACTTACCCGACAAGGAATTTCGCTACCTTAGGACCGTTATAGTTACGGCCGCCGTTTACTGGGGCTTCGGTTCAATGCTTCGCGCTTACGCACTAACACATCCCCTTAACCTTCCAGCACCGGGCAGGTGTCAGCCCCTATACTTCGCCTTGCGGCTTCGCAGAGACCTATGTTTTTGCTAAACAGTCGCTTGGGCCTGTTCACTGCGGCTTCTCTTACAAGAAGCACCCCTTCTCCCGAAGTTACGGGGTCATTTTGCCGAGTTCCTTAACGAGAGTTCTCCCGCTCACCTTCGGATACTCTCCGCGCCTACCTGTGTCGGTTTCGGGTACGGGCACCTGTGATCTTACTAGAGGTTTTTCTAGGCAGTGTGGAATCAGGAACTTCGGTACTAAATTTCCCTCCCCATCACAGCTCAAGATTGTTGGACGGATTTGCCTATCCAACTCCCTTACTGCTTGGGCGCACACATCCATCCGTGCGCTTTCCTTATCCTCCTGCGTCTCCCCATCGTTCAAACGATCACGAGGTGGTACAGGAATATCAACCTGTTGTCCATCGCCTACGCCCTTCGGCCTCGGCTTAGGTCCCGACTAACCCTGAGAGGACGAACCTTCCTCAGGAAACCTTAGGCTTTCGGTGAAAGAGATTCTCACTCTTTTTTCGTTACTCATACCGGCATTCTCACTTCTAACGCGCTCCACAAGTCCTCACGATCTTGCTTCGCTGCACGTAGAACGCTCTCCTACCATTGTTCCTACGGAACAATCCACAGTTTCGGTGATACGCTTAGCCCCGGTACATTTTCGGCGCAAAGTCACTCGACCAGTGAGCTATTACGCACTCTTTAAATGGTGGCTGCTTCTAAGCCAACATCCTGGTTGTCTGTGCAACTTCACATCCTTTTCCACTTAGCGTATACTTTGGGACCTTAACTGGTGGTCTGGGTTGTTTCCCTCTCGACAATGAACCTTATCACCCACTGTCTGACTCCCAAGATGAAGTAATTGGCATTCGGAGTTTGACTGAATTCGGTAACCCGATGAGGGCCCCTAGTCCAATCAGTGCTCTACCTCCAACACTCCTATATCTTGAGGCTAGCCCAAAAGCTATTTCGGAGAGAACCAGCTATCTCCGTGTTCGATTGGCTTTTCACCCCTACCCACACCTCATCCCCGCATTTTTCAACATACGTGGGTTCGGGCCTCCAGTCAGTGTTACCTGACCTTCACCCTGGACATGGGTAGATCACACGGTTTCGGGTCTACGACCGCATACTAAAGACGCCCATTTCAGACTCGCTTTCGCTGCGGCTCCGTGAATAAATCACTTAACCTTGCATACAATCGTAACTCGCCGGTCCATTCTGCAATAGGTACGCCGTCACACATTAAAGTGCTCCGACTACTTGTAGGCACACGGTTTCAGGTACTCTTTCACTCCCCTCTCGGGGTACTTTTCACCTTTCCCTCACGGTACTGGTTCACTATCGGTCACTAGGGAGTATTTAGCCTTGGGAGATGGTCCTCCCGGATTCCGACGGAATTTCACGTGTTCCGCCGTACTCAGGATCCACTTCGGAGGAAATACATTTTCGATTACAGGGCTGTTACCTTCTATGGCTGACCTTTCCAGATCGATTCATCTAACATATTTCTTTGTAACTCCTAATGAAGTGTCCTACAACCCCAGTAAGTAAACTTACTGGTTTGGGCTACATTCCATTTCGCTCGCCGCTACTACGGAAATCGCATTTGCTTTCTCTTCCTCCAGGTACTAAGATGTTTCAATTCCCTGGGTCTGCTTCATCTACTCTATGTATTCAAGTAGATGTACTATTCCATTACGAATAGTGGGTTTCCCCATTCGGAAATCCTCGGATCACAGTTTACTTACAACTCCCCGAGGCATATCGGCGTTAGTCCCGTCCTTC
>NZ_JAXHDF010000022.1:0-1688 GCF_037071985.1 Pseudogracilibacillus sp. SE30717A
TAAAAAAGGTGAAAGAATAACGATTGCTATTCTTTCACCTTTTACTTTTTCACAAGCTATTTATCCCTTCAAATCGATCTTTCCACCTAGATAAGGATGTGGCGCTTGCCCGCCGGGAGACTGGTTCAACATTTCAATCAAAGCGGCTCCATTTGCTTCGGCAGTCGACATCGCATTTTTCATGACCGATAAACTCGCCTGCTGTTTAACTTGTGATTGTTTCATCACAATCGACAATGCTGCAATATCCACGGAAACCCTCCTTACAAAATACCTTTCACTCTATTTATCGGATCATCGAATGATTTAATTAAATTTACTTTCAACCATATTTTAATTTGATACTTGAATTACTATGACAGATATAGTACTATATTAATAGCAATAAAATGATTCACAGAGTACATCAAGGGGCTGAGTCTATGAAAGGGAAAGTTTCCGCTGATTTACTACGCGGCCATACCGATACAATTGTGTTAGGTATTTTAATGAAAGGTGATAGTTATGGATATAAAATTTATAAGAACATTTTAGATAAAACGGACGGCTTGTACGAACTTAAAGAAGCAACTCTCTATTCCAGTTACAAACGGTTAGAAAAAGAAGGATCCATTATTGCCTACTGGGGAGACGAAACACAAGGAGGAAGAAGAAAGTATTACCGAATTACAGATGGTGGAAAACAACAGTACCGACAAAATAAAATTGACTGGGAATTTACTCAAAAAATTTTAAATCGACTTTTGGAGGAGGAGTAACATGAACCCGGATATTAAAGCATATGTGGAAGATTTGTTTAAAGGCTATGAAGAGACCGCAGAGCTTCAGGACTTTAAAGAAGAAATTGAAATCAATATGATGGAACAAATTCGTGATTTAGAAAAAAATGGTGTGAGTTCTGAGGAAGCATTTACAAAAGTTGTTGCAAGACTTGGGGATATGACAAAAATCGCTGACGATATCAGTCGACAAAAACGCAATGAAGTCATTGGAAATATGTATATTGACCAACATGTGCAAGTGAGCAAAAAACATGCACTTGGATACGCCATAGCTGGAGGTGTTTTACTTTTTGGAATTATTACAGCCTTACTAACGTATACAGCGACAAATACCATTTATATAAGTATTTCATCATTTATGCCATTTATAGTTATTTCTGGAGCTGCTTTTGTATTTCTCGGATTGACACAAGAAACTGGGGTAAATTATCCAATGTCCTGGAAACGTGCACTCATCTATGCACTTGCATCTGGCTCCATTCTATTCGGAATCATGATTGCTACGATGCAATCATTCATGGAGTACGCACACTTGGCAAGCATATTCGGCGTCTTGATTCCGTTCGTCATACCTCAAGTAGCGCTAATCGGCTACCTAATTATGACTGAAAAAACACGCCGTAAACCATGGGTCATTGAAGAGCATAAGCATATAGCAGAAAAATATGCAAAAAGATATAGTGACCCAAACTTTTCCACAAAACGTGGTCTGCTATCAGGCGCACTATGGATCGCTACATTTGGAGGCTTTGCACTCATTTGGATGACCATCGGATTGAAGTTCGCCTTCTTCGTATTCGTACTTGCCATTATTATTGAAATATTTATCGAGTTTTGGGCACATTCAAAAGCTGAAAAACTAGAAAACGAATAGGGAAAATAAAGAAAAAGGGAAGAATGAATTTT
>NZ_JAXHDF010000023.1:0-1581 GCF_037071985.1 Pseudogracilibacillus sp. SE30717A
AGAGTTTGATCTTGGCTCAGGACGAACGCTGGCGGCGTGCCTAATACATGCAAGTCGAGCGCGGGAAGCATAATGATCCCTTCGGGGTGAATTTTGTGGAACGAGCGGCGGATGGGTGAGTATCACGTGGGCAACCTGCCTGTAAGCCTGGGATAACTCGCGGAAACGCGAGCTAATACCGGATGACGTTTCCGTTCGCATGAACGGAAAATGAAAGGCGGCTTTTAGCTGTCACTTACAGATGGGCCCGCGGCGCATTAGCTAGTTGGTGGGGTAATGGCCTACCAAAGCGACGATGCGTAGCCGACCTGAGAGGGTGATCGGCCACACTGGGACTGAGACACGGCCCAGACTCCTACGGGAGGCAGCAGTAGGGAATCTTCCGCAATGGACGAAAGTCTGACGGAGCAACGCCGCGTGAGTGATGAAGGTTTTCGGATCGTAAAACTCTGTTGTTAGGGAAGAATAAGTATCGGCCGAATAAGCCGGTACCTTGACGGTACCTGACCAGAAAGCCCCGGCTAACTACGTGCCAGCAGCCGCGGTAATACGTAGGGGGCGAGCGTTGTCCGGAATTATTGGGCGTAAAGGGCGCGCAGGCGGTTTTTTAAGTCTGATGTGAAATCTCGTAGCTTAACTACGAGCGGTCATTGGAAACTGGAAGACTTGAGGACAGAAGAGGAGAGTGGAATTCCACGTGTAGCGGTGAAATGCGTAGATATGTGGAGGAACACCAGTGGCGAAGGCGACTCTCTGGTCTGTAACTGACGCTGAGGCGCGAAAGCGTGGGGAGCGAACAGGATTAGATACCCTGGTAGTCCACGCCGTAAACGATGAGTGCTAGGTGTTAGGGGGTTTCCGCCCCTTAGTGCTGCAGTTAACGCATTAAGCACTCCGCCTGGGGAGTACGGCCGCAAGGCTGAAACTCAAAAGAATTGACGGGGGCCCGCACAAGCGGTGGAGCATGTGGTTTAATTCGAAGCAACGCGAAGAACCTTACCAGGTCTTGACATCCCTTTGACCGTCTTAGAGATAAGGCTTTCCCTTCGGGGACAAAGGTGACAGGTGGTGCATGGTTGTCGTCAGCTCGTGTCGTGAGATGTTGGGTTAAGTCCCGTAACGAGCGCAACCCTTAATATTAGTTGCCAGCATTAAGTTGGGCACTCTAATGTGACTGCCGGTGACAAACCGGAGGAAGGTGGGGATGACGTCAAATCATCATGCCCCTTATGACCTGGGCTACACACGTGCTACAATGGATGGAACAACGGGCAGCGAAGCGGCGACGTGGAGCGAATCCCATAAAACCATTCTCAGTTCGGATTGTAGGCTGCAACTCGCCTACATGAAGCAGGAATCGCTAGTAATCGCGGATCAGAATGCCGCGGTGAATACGTTCCCGGGCCTTGTACACACCGCCCGTCACACCACGAGAGTCGGTAACACCCGAAGTCGGTGAGGTAACCTTTTGGAGCCAGCCGCCGAAGGTGGGACCAATGATTGGGGTGAAGTCGTAACAAGGTAGCCGTATCGGAAGGTGCGGCTGGATCACCTCCTTTCTAAGGATACGTCACTCTGTAC
>NZ_JAXHDF010000024.1:0-1553 GCF_037071985.1 Pseudogracilibacillus sp. SE30717A
CAGGCTGTCGAGAAACCCTCGACAGCCTGTTTTTATCTTTAAAAAGACATTATTCAAGTGGAATAATATGGTATAATATAATTAATCTAATAAGGTGGTGTTAAAATTGTTTTATACTAGAAATAATACACAAAATGAACTGGAGCTTATATGCTTAGAAGAATTAGTCCCACAAGATCACTTACTTCGTAAAATTGATAAGTATATTGACTTTTCCTTTATCGTAGATAAAGTACGCCCTTATTATTGCGAAGATAATGGCCGTCCATCGTTAGATCCGCTTGTTCTTTTCAAAATGATGTTTATTGGATATTTATACGGTATTCGATCTGAAAGACAATTGGAAAAAGAAATTCAAATGAACTTAGCCTATCGTTGGTTTCTCGGGTTAAGAATCTCCGATTCAGTTCCACACCACTCCACTATTAGTTGGAATCGCCATAATCGTTTTAAGGATACAGACATATTTCAGGAAATATTTGATGAAATTGTATTTCAAGCAATAGACCACCGGATGATTGGTGGTAGAGTATTGTTTAGTGACTCAACCCACTTAAAAGCAGATGCTAATAAACATAAATTTAAAAGAGAAACTGTTGAGGTTGAAACACGTGAATACATAAATGAATTGAATGAAGCTATTGATGGGGACCGGAAGCAAAATGGAAAAAAGCCCTTGAAACAAAGAGAGGATGTGAAAAAAGAAAAGACAATCCGAGTAAGTAAAACAGACCCCGAAAGTGGTTTTATGTCTCGAGATCATAAGCAGGAAATGTTTTGTTATCTTGATCATCGAACTACGGATATGAAATACAATATAATTACAGATGCATTTGTCACGCCTGGAAATGTTCATGATTCTGTCCCTTATCTTAGTAGATTAGATCGCCAAATCGAGCGATTTGGATTTGAAGTGGAAGCAGTTGCTTTAGACTCAGGTTATTTAACCAACCCAATATGCAAAGGTCTTTCAGATCGAAAGATATTTGGTGTCATTGCACATAGACGTTATCAGCCCACAAAAGGTCTTTTTAAAAAATCGGAGTTTAATTATGACGAGAAAAAGAATTCTTATACATGTCCTAACGGACAAACATTGAAGTATTCAACCACAAGTCGAGAAGGGTATCGTGAATATAAATCTGACTCGAAGATATGTAAGACATGTCCACTGTTGGGAAAATGTACTCGTTCCAAAAATCACCAAAAGGTAATTACACGACATGTTTGGGAAGAACATAAAGAAAAAGTCAGGCAGAATCGACTTTCATCATCGGGAAAAATGCTATATAAATATAGGAAAGAAAAAGTAGAGCGAAGTTTTGCAGATTCAAAAGAACTGCATGGACTTCGTTATTGCAGGTTGAGGGGGTTACACAATGCAGGTGAGCAAGTATTACTCACCGCAGCGTGTCAGAACATGAAGAAGATTGCCACACGCCTAGCCAAGCTAGGCTAGGTGTGTGGGAGTCATTTTTCATCTAGAAAACGCCAAAGATATTAATTAACGAAAAAGCTTGTAGAGAAAAAACACCCACTTTCTCTACAAGCTG
>NZ_JAXHDF010000025.1:0-1479 GCF_037071985.1 Pseudogracilibacillus sp. SE30717A
TGATGTGAACCCCTAGAGTTAGACTAAGAAAATTCTAACTCTAGGGGTGTTTTGTATGGCAAAGTATGATTTGGCTTTTAAGCTAGCGGTAGTACAGGCTTATTTAGCTGGAGAAGGAGGTTATCCGTCAATCGCTAAAAAGTATGGCATTCCTTCTAACAGTACCGTAGAAAAATGGGTTAAAGTGTATAAATCTTTAGGTGAATCTGGACTAGAACGTAGGTTTACAAATAAGACTTATTCTGTTCAATTTAAGTTGAATGCTTTAGACTATAAGTTAAGAACAGGTGAGTCCTACCAAGATGTTGCACTAACATTTAACATTACAGAACCATCCATTCTTGCGCGTTGGATGTATACTTGGCAACATGAAGGTATAGAAGGGCTCTCCAAAGTAAAGGGGCGTCCAACTATGTCAAAAAAGAAACCGATGACATCTAAGAAAGAGTTAACAAAAGAACAGGAACTTGAACGAGAAGTGGAGCTTCTCCGTGCGGAGAATGCTTACTTAAAAAAGCTCCGAGCTTTAGGGATAGATATTCCGAGCCGACTGCGAATCACGAATCATCAACGAACTCAGAAAAGAATTCCGATTAGCAGTTATCCTTAAAGCGATTAAGTTTCCAAAGGCTACGTATATGTATTGGCAAAAACGATTAAATGAACCAAATCCAGATGAACAAGTAGAAAATGAAATTCAGAAAATATCAGAAGAAAATAAAAGTAATTATGGGTATCGAAGAATTACAATAGAGTTACGCAAACGAGGTTTTATCGTCAATCATAAGAAAGTATTGCGTATTATGAATAAGCTTAGACTTACGTGCAAGAAATTCACACGTAAATCCAGAAAATATAATTCTTATAAAGGTTCAGTAGGTAAGACTGCACCTAATCGTATAAAGCGTAGATTCAATACACCTATACCGCGTCAAAAGATAACGACTGATACGACTGAATTAAAATATTATACAAAGGATCAAAACGGGAAAGTTGTGATTAAAAAAGTATATCTTGATCCTTATTTAGATATGTTTAATGGTGAAATATTAGCGTATCAATTATCGAAAAGGCCGAATGCGAAAGCAGTATTAGATGGATTAGAACAAGTAATCACAATTGCGAAGCAATGGCCTTATCGTACGACGGTTCATACTGATCAAGGCTGGGCGTATCAAATGAAAGCATTTAGTAAAAAGTTAAAAGACAATAATATCTTTCAAAGTATGTCACGTCGTGGAAATTGTCTAGATAATTCACCCATGGAAAATTTCTTTGGGATAATGAAACAAGAAATGTATTATGGTGTTATTTATGAATCATTTGAAGCATTAGAATATGCGGTAAAACAATATATTGATTACTACAATAATAAACGGATTAAAGAAAAATTGACTGGAATGAGTCCAGTAGAATACCGGAAACAGACCAGTCAATTATCAGCTTAAATATTTAGTCTAACTTTATGGGTTCAGTACA